>JAOUGX010000143.1 GCA_029865385.1 Gammaproteobacteria bacterium | reverse complement strand
ACCGGTTTGCTCATGAGCATGCTGTTTTTCAGTGACCTCGCATCCTGAACCACCTTCGAAGTGTCGCCGCTCACAATGAAAGCCGGCAAGTCTTTTGCGACTGCCGCACGTATATCGGCTATGGCCTGGACACCGTTTGAACCATCGATCAGGTGGAAATCGGAAATAATCAGATCGGGGGCGCGATCAAGGTGGTTGACCACCGCCTGCGCTTCTTTAGCGGATTCCGCCATCGCGACCCGGTAGCCCTCTGCCTCGAGCAGCATGCCCCAGGCACTGGCGACTTTGACATCGTCCTCGATGAGGATGATCAGGCCGCTGGCCTCGCGCTGGTGTGAAAATGTTCCGGTACTGGCCGTCTCAACCACGCTTTCGTCGGCCGCCCGGACGATCGGCATGCATACGGAGAAACAGGAGCCGCTGCCGGGAGTGGAATCGACCAGAACTTCGTGTTGCAGCAGATCGGCCAGGCGGCGCACGATGGCGAGGCCCAGCCCGAATCCCTCCTTGTTCGATCCTGGCGTCTTGATCTGATGAAATTCGCGAAATATCTCTTCCAGGTTCTCAGGTTCGATTCCGACACCGGTGTCGCGAACATAGATGCACAGCTTGCCGTTTTTCTCGGTACTACTGAGCGTGACCGTGCCTTTGTCCGTGTAACGGATCGCGTTTGACACGAAATTCTGAATGATTTCCCCGACAAGATTCGGATCGCTGCGGACGATGGCGCCGCAGTTTTCTGCATGAAATTTCAGCCCTTTGTGTCTCGCCTGCCGGGAAAACTCTGCGGAAAGCCTGTCGACCAGGCGCTGAACCGGAAAGTCCTCGACCTCCGGCGTCACGGCACCTGCGTCCAGCCGGCTGATATCGAGCAGCGAATTCAACAGGTTGGTCATGGCGTCCAGCGAATGCTGCTGGCTTTCCACCATTTCCATCGCCAGCGGCGTGTCGACGGTTCGCCGCAGCGCCCCGTTCAACAGGCTCAGCGCCTGAACGGGCTGGCGCAAGTCGTGGCTCGCGGCGGCAAGGAACGCCGTGTTGGCTTTGTTGGCGCGCTCGGCGGCCTGGCGTGCGGCAATCAATTCCCGTTCCATTTCTTTTCTTTCGGTGACGTCGCGAATGACGCTGGAAACGAACATCCCGGCCGACGACGACACCGGGCTCAGGCTGATCTCGACCGGAAAGGTCGAACCGTCCGCCCGCCGTCCGGCCAGCTCCATGCCCGGACCCATCGGCCGGACATGAGGATCGCCGGTGTAGTGCGCACGGTGCGACACGTGCCTTTCGCGAACCGCGTCCGGCAGCAGCATCTCGACCGGCTCACCGATCAGCATCTTCCTGTCATATCCGAACATCTTCACGGACTGGTCGTTCGCAATGGCAATCCGGCCATTATGATCGACGATGATCATGGCATCGGGCGCGGACTCGAGAAGATTGCGAAAGTAAGCCTCGGTTGCATCGCCCGCGCTGATATCGCGTATCGCACTGGAGACGATCATTCCGTCGCCGGTATCAATCGGCGTCAGCGCAATCTCCGCATCGAAGGTTTCGCCATTTTTCCGTTGTCCCTTCAGGCTCAAGCCGGACACCAGTGGCCGGGCATGCGGCGCCTTGTCGTAGCGGTGCCGGTGCTTCGCGTGTCCGTCGCGCATCGCATCCGGCATCAGCATCTCGACGGTTTGGCCAAGCATTTCGTCACTTGCATAGCCAAACAGGAGCTCAGCCTGCCGATTGACGAAGACGATCTTGCCGTCGTTATCCACGACCACGATCGCTTCAGTGGACGATTTCAGGATTTCCTGGGCGGCTTGCGGTGGCAGTTTCATCAATCTCAGACTACAGAATTCGAGGGCCGGGCAACAATCGACGACAGTACGTATTAACCCCTAGATGAGCATCTACTCTAGAAACCACGGCCCAGCATCCGCAGCGACACGAGCAACAGGAACGCGCCGAACGACAGGTTCAGCTGCCGCTGCGACATGCGGTGCGCCAGGGCCGCACCGAGCGGTGCCGCTAGCCAGGTCGCCGGCGCAATCAGCGCGAAGCCGATCAGATTTACGAATCCCAGGCTGCCGGGTGGCAGCCGCGGGTCGCCGAAACCCGCGATCATGTAGCCGATCGTGCCGGGCAGGCTGATGACCAGGCCCAGCAGGGCGGCCGTACCGACCGCGCGATGGATGGATTGATTGAGCAGAGTCAGCGTCGCTACGCTCAGCGTGCCGCCGCCGATGCCCATCATGCTTGAAATCGTGCCAATGAAGGCAGGCACGACCGGCATGAGAATTCCCCGCGGTACTTCCTTTGCAAAGATTCGTCCTTCGGTCGGCAACAACATCTTCAGGGCTATCAGAAACGCCATGATTGCGAAAACCAACGACAATACGCGGCTGTGCACCTGGGCCGCGATGAATGCGCCGGCGACAGACCCGATCAGCACGAAAACCGCCCAGCGGCGAACCAACTCTATGTCCACGGAGTTGCGTCGATGATGAGCCCTCGACGAGGAAATCGATGTCGGGATAATTGTTGCGAGTGAAGTTGCTACCGCAACCTGCATGCGAATCGCCGGATCGGTGCCGTACAGGGACAAAGCGGTATCCAGAACCGGCACGATGACGATGCCACCGCCAATTCCCAAAAGCCCCGCCAGCAGGCCGCCAATTGCGCCCGTCAACAGCATCGCAACAGCAAAAAGAACAAGGTCCGTCATTTGCCGCGTTATTTACTGGGCTTTGAGGATAGCCGCGTGATGCCGCAGATGGTCTTCCATGAAAGTCGATATGAAATAGTAGCCGTGGTCGTAGCCGCCATGGCGCCGCAACTCGAGTGCGATTCCGCTTTCCTTGCAGGCCGCTTCGAGCAAATGCGGGTGCAGCTCCTGCTCGAGAAACTGGTCAGCGAGGCCCTGGTCTATCAGGATGCTGTGTCGCGGTTTGTTGTTGCCGATGTTTCGCGCAAGTTCCGTGGCATCGTATTTCGTCCACGCCGACCGGTCGTCGCCGAGGTAATTGTTGAACGCCTTTTGCCCCCAGGGACAGTTCATGGGGCTGCAGATGGGCGCGAAGGCAGAGATGGAATGGAATACTTCACGATTTTTCAGCCCGACTGTCAGCGCGCCATGCCCTCCCATCGAATGGCCGAAAATACCCTGGCGCCGCCGGTCACCCGGAAAATTCGCAAACAGGATATCGGGCATCTCCCGGGTCACGTAGTCGTACATGTGATAATGCCTGCGCCACGGCTGCTGCGTCGCATTGAGGTAGAAGCCGGCGCCCAGGCCGAAATCGTAGGCGGCATCGGGATCGTCGGGCACGCCTTCACCGCGCGGACTGGTGTCCGGTGACACCAGCATCAGCCCGAGTTCGGCGGCGACACGCTGTGCACCGCTTTTGATCATAAATGTTTCTTCGGTGCAGGTCAGGCCCGAAAGAAAAGTCAGCACCGGGACCTTGTTGTTCGCCGCCTGCGCCGGCACGAAGACCGAAAACCGCATACTGCAATTATTGACTGCGGATTCGTGTTTGTAAAAGCCGACCTTGCCGCCGAACGAGGGATGCTCGCTGATTGTTTCTAGAGACATGGTCAGATCTTTTGCAGGATCAGCGTTGCGTTCGTACCGCCGAAACCAAAACTGTTGCTCATTGCGGTTTTCAACCCCGCCTTGTCGATGCGCTTCGTAACCAGCGGCATGCCCTCGGCAACCGGGTCCGGATCGGCAACGTTAATGGACGGCGCAATAAAATCGTGCTCGAGCATCAGGAGGCAATGAATGGCTTCCTGCACGCCGGTCGCACCCAGTGAATGACCGCACATCGACTTGCTCGACGCAAACTTCGGAATGGCGTCGCCGAATACTTGCCGGATAGCGTGCAGTTCCTGGGTATCACCGACCGGCGTGCTGGTTCCGTGCGTGTTGATGTAGTCGATTGGTGCGTCGACCGTCGATCTTGCCAATTGCATACAACTGACGGCACCGTCTCCTGATGGTGCCACCATGTCATAACCATCCGATGTCGCACCGTAGCCGACGATTTCGGCATAGATTTTTGCGCCGCGTGCTTTGGCGTGTTGCAGTTCCTCGACGACAACCATGCCGGCGCCTGCCGCAATTACGAAGCCATCGCGGTTGATGTCATAGGTGCGGGACGCCTCGGCAGGGCGCTCATTGTATTTCGTCGAAAGCGCGCCCATCGCGTCGAACAGGCTCGCCAGCGACCAGTGTTCCTCCTCACCGCCTCCGGCAAACACGACGTCCTGTTTGTTCAATTGAATCTGTTCCATGGCGGCACCGATACAATGCGCACTGGTAGCACAGGCCGAGGTGATTGAATAATTGATGCCCTTGATCTTGAATGGCGTTGCAAGACATGCCGAGACCGTGCTGCCCATCGTGCGCGGCACCATGTAAGGCCCGATCTTCCGCACACCCTTCTCCCGAAGGATGTCCGCAGCTAGCACGATGTTTGCACTCGATGCGCCGCCCGATGACGCTATGAGACCGGTGCGCGGATTGGAAATGTCATCGTCCTGCAGGCCGGAATCCTGTACCGCCTGTTGCATTGCAATGTACGCATAAGCGGCGGCGTCGCCCATGAATCGCAATACCTTTCTGTCGATGTGTGCCGACGTATCGATTTCCACGCTGCCGCTGACCTGGCTTCGCAGGCCCATTTCCCTGAATGATTCATTGGCGCAAATACCCGAACGCCCGTTTCTCAATGAATCCAGCACGGATTCACTGCTGTTGCCAAGGCAAGAAACCACTCCCAGACCGGTAATGACAGCACGTCGCATTTGAGTAGCCTAAAAATTATCAGTGGAGGTAAACAGGCCGACACGCAAATCTTCGGCCGTGTAGATCTGGCGACCGTCAACGGACATCGTCCCATCGGCGATCGCCATGGTCAGCTTTCTCGTAATGACGCGCTTCAGATCGAGTTGAAAAGTAACAAGCTTTGCCGTCGGCAGCACCTGGCCGGTAAATTTGACGTTGCCCACGCCGAGTGCACGGCCCCTTCCCTTGTTGCCGGACCACACCAGGAAAAATCCGACCAGTTGCCACAGTGCATCGAGACCGAGGCATCCCGGCATTACCGGGTCGGTCTCGAAATGGCATTTGAAGAACCAGAGATCCGGGTGGATATCCAGCTCCGCCTTGATCTCTCCTTTGCCGAACGCGCCACCGACATCGCTTATCAATGATATGCGATCGGTCATGAGCATGTCGGGCAAGGGCAATCGCGCACTGTCCGGATCGAACAATTCACCGTGACCGCACTGCAACAACTCGTCCCTGGTGTAAGCGTTCTTGCGGTCCGCTGGTATTCCGCCGGCACCCGATTGCGTTTTCTTATCGTTCATACGTGCCCCGGCGTCCTGGTCTGGTGGCGGATTGATGCCGTGTCGAAGGCACCCCGCCCGAGGTGCATTATCTTACCGAACCTGTACGCAGGTTGGTGAATTAAAGGCTTTCTGCAGCTCACAATCGCCCGTTTATCAGGTCTTGTCGTAGTCGAGCACCAGCTTGCGACTGGCAGGATGCGACTGGCAGGCCAGCACGTAACCCTTGTCGATCTCCCAGGGTTCGAGTCCATAGTTCGCGTCCATGCGCACTTCGCCTTCCCGAACCCAGGTTCGACAGGTTGCGCAGACGCCGCCTTTGCACGAATACGGCAATTCGATTCCCTGCGCAGCCGCCGCATCCACTATGTTGCCGTGCTGCGAAGTCATTGAAAAAGTCTTTTCGTGTCCGTCCATGATGACTGTGACTTGTGTGGCTTCCGCGTCAGCAGCGACCCGGCGAACATCGACCGGCGCCGCTTTCTGCCGCGGCGCACCATATCGCTCGGTGTGCACTTCTTCGTCGCGGAGCCCGTATTGCTGCAGCGCGGCGCGAACCGATTCGATCATCGTATCCGGTCCGCAGATAAACGCCTGGTCCGGCGCGAGACCGCGCAGGAACGTATCACACAACGCTTCGGTTTTTTCCTGATCGAGCCGGCCATCGAAAATCGGAAACTCCTGGTCTTCCTGGCTGAACAGGAAGTAAAGCTGCAGGCGCTCCGGAAAACGGTTCTTCAATGCATACAGGTCGTCAACGAACATCGTCGTCCGAAGGCGCCGGTTGCCGTAGAACAACAGGAACCGGCTTTTCGGTTCGCCTTCCAGCAAAGCGCGGACGATGGACAGGATCGGCGTAATGCCACTCCCGGCGGCGAACCCCAGGTATATCCTGGCGTTGCCCGGATCGATCGATGCGTGGAACTGGCCGAACGGCGGCATGACCTCGAGCAGATCGCCGGCTTTCAGTTCATTCGCAACGAATTCGGAAAACTTTCCGCCGGGCTGTACGCGAATGCCGATTTCCATCGGCCACTGCCCGGGGACCGAACAGATGCTGTAGGTACGGCGCGTCAGTTTACCGCCGATGGTCGCCTGCACCGGCAAATGCTGGCCAGGCTGAAAGAAGAATTTCGCCTGAAGCTCTGCGGGGACCGCGAGCGACAAGCGGACCGAATCAGCGGTCTCGTGTTCCAGCCGCGCAATGGAAAGCTTGTGAAACTGCCTCATCGACCAGGACCGGCAATCAAATGCATTTGAAATACTCGAATGGTTCCAGGCAGTCACGACATTTGTAGCTGGCTTTGCAGGCGGTCGAGCCGAACTCGCTGACCTGCTCGGTATTACTGCACGCGCAGCGCGG
>JAOUGX010000043.1 GCA_029865385.1 Gammaproteobacteria bacterium | reverse complement strand
TCGCGCAAACGCGAACAGCGACTTTTCCGCACGCACTTTTTCCCGCGCCCACATCGCGCTCGAGTCCTCGGAAATGTCGCTGGAGCTGATGTAGTGAAACGAAATATCAGGCTTCTCGCTGCTGCTCAACCATTCCTCTACAAAGCGCATCGGGAAATCGACGTGGATCGTTCCATACGTCTTCTCGTCGATACCTACCGAACTGATGCCGATCGCCCAAAAGACAGCGTCGGCTTCCGCGATCTGCCCGCGCACGGCTGTGTAATCAAGATAATCGTCGTGCAACGTGATCCGTACTTTGCCGGACGATTCACCCTCCTCCATACGCGGTGTTACGCGTCGTGTAATGACATGAATCTTCCCGATGACCGGATTGGCCAGTGCTGCCTCCAGGATGCCATCGCCAGCGGTTCCGCTCGCACCGAATATCGCGATCGTGCCGTAATCGGCTGCGACACCATCGAAGGCCGAAACGCTTGTGTCGTCCGTCGCGAGCTTGAGGGCAGCCGCGATATACAACATCGCAAACACCGCGAACGGTGCGAGCAAGACGGTTCGAAGGCGCGGTAACTTCATGAGCCGGATACTATAGCGAAAATCGAAAATGGGGCCGAAAATGGGGCCGGATACATCGAAAATGGCGAAAATGGGGCCGGATACATTTTTGCATATGCAAATAATGTATCCGGCCCCATTTTCGGCCCCATTTTCGACTATGCGAAAATAAATCCGGCACCTTTTTATTGGCGGCGACATGACTCACCATGAATTACACAAAGCACACCGAATCGGCTGGCTGCGTGCGGCCGTACTCGGCGCCAATGACGGGATCGTTTCCACGGCGAGCCTCATCATTGGTGTTGCCGCTGCGAGTGCAACACAGGGAAACATCCTGCTGGCCGGCGTGGCCGGACTGGTTGCCGGCGCAATGTCCATGGCGGCAGGCGAATACGTATCGGTGAGTTCGCAGGCCGATACCGAGAAGGCCGACCTGGCGTTGGAACGGCATTCACTCGAGCACGACATCGAAGGTGAAACCGAAGAGTTGGCACTGATATATGAAGGCCGCGGACTGAATCCCGAACTCGCGCGACAGGTGGCGGAAGAGCTCATGGAACACGATGCACTCGGAGCGCACGCGCGGGATGAAATCGGCATCCTGGAAAGCAGCAGTGCCCGGCCCATTCAGGCGGCGTTGTCGTCGGCCGGCACTTTTACGATCGGCGCCGCGTTGCCGCTGCTGATCGCATGGATGATCCCGGGCGATCAGCTCATCTTGGCGGTGGCGATTTCGTCACTGCTGTTCCTCGCTGTCCTCGGCGGCCTTGCCGCCCGCACCGGCGGTGCCGCAGTCACGGTCGGCGCCATCCGCGTGACTTTCTGGGGCGCGCTGGCGATGGCGCTGACAGCGGGAGTCGGTCGGCTGTTTGGCGTCGTGGCCTGATAAACAACCGCCCTTAAGCCAGGCCCGCATCGCGCGCCTGCTATGCTTGATACCACGAACTGGCTCGGGTGGATCTGTGGATAAAGAGCTACTGGACGGATTTCTGCTCAAAGGCCTGTCGGTCGAGCCGACTACGGGGCAGGTTACCGGTGCGCACGGCTCCCGCCACATACCGTCGAAAGCAATGGAAGTGCTCTTGCTGCTCGCCAGAAATTCGCGACGGCTCGTTTCCCGCGAAGTCATCCTGCAGAAGGTGTGGGGCGACGGCCACGGCAGTGCCGATGCGTTGACGCACGCAGTCAGCGAGATTCGCCACGCACTCGACGATCACGCATCCACGCCTGAATTCATCCAGACGGTACCGACGCGCGGCTATCGCCTGCTGATCGAGCCGGTTCTGAAGACGCACGGAACTTCGATCAACGCTGTTCTGCCAGAACCTGCCGTGGACACACCACGATTCTGGCAAGCCCTCATTCGCCATGGCGTCGTGCAGGCAAGCGCCGCGTACCTTGTGGTCGGCTGGCTGCTGATCCAGGTTGCCGATGCAATAGTCAGCGACATCGGCCTGCCGGCATGGAGCGAGCAGTTCATAACCTTCACCGTAATAGGTGGATTCCCTATCGTAGTCCTGCTTGCGTGGTTCCTCGAATTCAGCGGCGGCAGGATGCTGGTCGACGACGGGCAACAAAGCGGCACTCTGGTTCAGGGGCTGGAACGGAACTACCTCGCGATCTTCGTCGCCTATTTCATCGCCGCACTCGGTGCAGGCGTTTACCAGGCGACGGTCGGCTTCGACGTACCTGATGCGGCAACCGCTACAGAGTCCGAGCCGGTTCCAGTCGCCGAAAACTCGCTCGCGGTACTTAAACTCGCGACATTCGATGACGACGAAAGAATGCGCGTGTTTTCCTACGGCCTGAGCGAAGATCTTATCGATGCGCTCGCCAGGCTGCCGGGGCTGTCGGTCTCCTCGCGTGGCGATTCCTGGTCGCTGCCGGTCAATGCAAACTCCGAGCTCATTCGTCGCCGGTTGCGCGTCGCGTACTTCCTGGAGGGCAGCATCCGCATGCTCGATGCAGACACGATGCGCGTAGTCGTGCAGCTCGTGGACTCCGCAACCGGCTTCCACATCGTATCGCGCGGATTCGATTTGCAGCTCGAAAGCTATGCAAACCTGCAGAAAGAGATCACCAGCCTGGTCGTTGCGAACCTGCGCCTGGCACTCGGTTCCGGTGGAACGGAATTCGCGGTACTGCCGGCCGAAGACACAACCATCGATACCTATCTCTTGTACCGGCGCGGACTCGAAGAGCTTTACAAGCCGCGATCCGACAGCGCGATTCGTGCCGGCATCGGTTACTTCGAAGATGCGCTGAACATCGACGGCGACTACCCTGCCGCGCATGCCGGGCTGTGTTCGGCATACACGACGCTGTTTCGCATCAGCCGCGATCCCTCCGACATCGACATGGCCGAGGACGCCTGTGCGAGAGCTTACGCGGTAGGCCCGCAACTGCCACTGGTCCTGAACGCAGTCGGCAACCTGCGGCTCGCCACCGGCAGAAACGAGCAGGCGAAGGCCATGTTCGAGGGCGCACTGGATTTCGACGAGCGCAATGCGGTCGCCATCAATGGCCTCGCCGCACTGGCCGAACGCGAACAGCGCTTCGACGATGCCGAGCGCCTCATTCGACGTGCCATCGAGCTGCAACCGGGTAACTGGCGTGCGATGAGCACGCTCGCCGGGCTTTATTTCGGCACGGGGCGCTACGCGGAGGCGGCGCAGGAGTACCGGAAAATCCTGTTCATCGATCCGGACAACTTCCAGATCGTCGGCAACCTCGGCGCGGCCAGCCTGATGGCCGGAGAATTCGCGACGGCTCGCGATGCACTGGAGCGATCGCTGCAGACCGGCTTCGACCCGCTGATCGCCTCCAACCTCGGCGTCGTGCATTACTACCTCGGTGACTTCGCGAAGTCCGTGGAGATACATCAGCAGGTGATCGAAGCCACGCCGAAATCCAGCGGCAGCCGCGTCAACCTCGGCGATGCCCTGCATTTTCTCGGCGACGATGAAGGCGCGACTGCTGCATTCACCAAGGCGATCGAACTCGCCCGCGCGGATCTCGGCGTCAACCCCGACGATCCGGAGACGCTGTTATATCTCGCATGGTCGCTGGCAATGACCGGCTCGCTCGACGAGGGTCTGCGCTACGCAAACCGCGCACTCGAGATCGACGCGGGCGATCCCTATTCCTATTACTACGTCGGCCTGATTCTCTTGCAAAAGGGGCAGCCCGATGCCGCCGTTCGTGCGCTCGAAAGCGCATTGGACAATGGCTACCAGGTAAAGATGCTGGCTGCCGAACCCTACGTGCAGCCTTTGCAGGCGGATCCGCGGTTCAAGGATCTGCTAGCCAACTATGGGTCAAAAGGAGAACAAACATGAAAACGACCACAAGCATTCTGTTACGTGCCGCAGTGATTTGCGCCGGGATTTTCGCCATGTCTGCATCTGCCAACGCACAACAATGCCCTGCGATGCCGAAGCTGAAGATCGACTTCCACACGCTGGACTTTACAGAGCCCAAACCGGTCTGCGTGCGCCGGAACGGCTTCTTTGGTATCAAGTTGAAGGCACTGGGCGATTACCAGCTTGACTACAGCAAGGTGTCCGTCGAGCAGAAGTCCGGCATCGAGCAGATCACCAAAGACGACTTGGTCGGAAACGACGTCATGCTCGTAAAAGTCGGCAACTTCACGGCGGGCGGCCCGGATCCTGGGTACAAAATCCACGTCGACGGTGTCGGAACGCTGGATCCGCGCGTGCGCATCATCCCAAGCTACATCGCGTTCGCCCCGAACCACGTGGCGGCCGAAGACTACATGCTAGAAGACTACGGCTTGAGTATCTCGGGGCTGCAGGAACTCGACCAGTACCTGCGCGAAAATTTCCAGACCAGTGTCGTCGACATGTTAAAGGCCAATCGCGACGACAGCACCGCGAGCGAATAGCGAAAAGTAGACCCGGTCCCCGGAGGAATTGGTGCCGGGTCTATTTCCAAATAAATAAACCCGGCACCATTTTGCGTCGCTACTGCGTCAGCGACGCGATATCCAGCTTGCCGAAGTTCGCGAGTATTTCGTCGGCCATTTTCAGCGCTGCGGCGCTATCCAGGGCAACGACAAATTGGAAATCGAGCTGGGTGGCACCCCTGCGCGCGAACCCGCTGAGCCGGGTTTTCGCGCCATTCGGGTGGCTCGAGCAATTCTCCTGGTACTCGACATAAACGATATGGCCGTTCGGCCGTTTCTCTTCACGGAGCTCACCGACGGAAACAACGTCCGGCCCGCCCTTGATGTAGGTTGATACGAACGAGGACATTGCTGCCGGCGCCCTTTCAATCTCCTGCTCGTGAATGGATATCGCCATGTCCAGCATCGGCGGGTTTTCAAAGGCAGTATCGCCCTTGATGTTGATGTAAAGCTCGGTCGTGCCGGCATAAACACAGGACGGCCTTTGTCCGGGGAAGGACGATGCCCGCACATCGGCACCGAAGGTCTTGCCGAACTCCGATTCCATAACTGTAAAACTTCCCTTTCCCGGCTCGGCCCCGGTCGGCAACAGCGCAGCAATTGACGGTGGAATATCGTCTGCCGCCGCGAGCAGGGGAAGGCCGATGAGCGCTGCCAGCGTGACGACTGCCAAACGCTTTCGACCTGTAACATGACCTTGGCGCAACATAAAAGGAACACTCCGTGTTAAGGGATGCAGGCGCATCCACGGCGGCAGTGTAGACAAGTGCCGATCGGGACGTACGTATAATTTGGGCATACTTTTTGCCGGTTGCTGTCAGTACGGTCATGCTGCATGCTTTGTCGCTGCCGTCGTTTGCGACCTCACCGGCCCATAAAAGGGGCCGGATACATTTTTCGCACGAAGACTCAGGAGACATCAGCATGGCGAAGTACAAGCTCATCTATTTCGATTTCGATGGCGGCCGCGGCGAACCGGTACGCATCGCGTTTCATATCGCAGGTATTGAGTTCGAGGACGAGCGTCTGAATTTCGCGGAATTCACCGCGATGCGCGAATCGACGCCCTTCCACTCGGTGCCAGTGCTCGAAATCGACGGCACGACGGTTACGCAATCCAATGCGCATTGCCGCTTCGTTGGCAAGCTGGCGAATATCTATCCGGAAGACGATCTTCAGGCGCTTTACTGCGACGAGGTGCTGGACGTTATCGAGGAAATCAGCCATCGCATCTCGCCCACCATGAGCATGAAGGGTGACGAACAGCGAACAGCCCGGGGAAAGCTCGTCGAAGGCACGCTAAGCACCTATCTCCGCGGCCTGGCGGGACTGCTGAAACGCGGTGGAGGAAAGTACTTCGCTAACGGCAGCCTGACCATTGCCGATCTTAAGGTGTTCGTTCAGGTTCGCTGGCTGCGCTCGGGAAAACTCGATCACATTCCTAAAGATCTTGTGGACCGACTCGCGCCGAGCCTGGTGCAACACTATGAACGCGTCGCCAAGGACCCTCGCGTGGTTGCCTATTACGCTTCGCGCGCCTGACTGACAACGAGCCGGTCAGAAGTGATGTTGTGTTGATTTTTGCTGGCTCTCGATCGCCTTCAGCGCTTCTACCAGTTTGGTCTGGCCTTCGGCGAGGTCAGGCTTCAATACCAGGCATTGCTGAAAGCTCGCCGCCGCCTCCGGGTACCGGTGCATCATCATGAGCGCGCTGCCGAGATTGTAATGCCCCTCGGCAAAAGCCGGCTGGATTGCCAGCGCTTGCTGGAAGCAGCGGATCGCGTCTGCAATACGCCGAAGCTCGATGTAGACGCCGCCAAGATTGTTGTAGACGCGCGGATTGTTGGGATCCAGTTTTAGCGATTCGTGAAAATGCTTTGCCGCTTCCTCCGGGCGCTTGAGGTCTTTCAGGGCAAGAGCCAGGTTCGAATGTGCCTGCGCATCGTCCGCTTTTTCGGTCAGGGCTTTCCCAATGTAGCGAACAGCCTCTTCCAGACGTCCGGTCTGCAGGCACAGCAAGCCGAACAGATTGTTGGCGGCGATATTACCGGCATCGAGATTCAATACCTGTCGATACAGGGATTCTGCCCGGGTTGCGTGGCCCGACTGATGTACCTGGTACGCTTGCATGATCATGGCATTCAGCGTTTCGGCAGGCACTCCCGCTTCGTCCGTTGCCTTGACGTCTTCCGGCCTCAGTACCTCTTCTACCGGAAGGCCCGCATAATTCGGCATCCAGTCGATGATGATGTGAATACGATCCTCGTCACCGCGATTCTCCACCGCATGATCCACACTGTTGTTGATCTCCCAGAATTCGCCGACTTTCATGTTTTTTTCTTCGCCGCCGACGAAAAACGCAACGTCGTCATTGCTTATCAACGGTATGTGCACTCTATGACAGTTCATTAGCGAGTAACCTGCATCGGTATGATGCGGGATCTTGCCGCCGGCGAGCAGTTTCGCCAGCAATAAGCGCACGATGAAACCGTTGTTCTGATAGTAGCTGGCAACGTAGTCGACCAGCGGCTCGAGGGCTGGCTGCAACTCACCATAGAGTTCGCTGTAAACCGGCTTTTGATGTTTGAAGTCCTCGAACGCGACCAGCAGCACCGACTGGGTATCCTTGTGCACGGCAAACAGCCTGTCGCGCTCCGACTCCAGCCACTTGCCAGCCGGCATGGCCTCGATCCTTTCCCTCAGCGCATCGACATCAAAGTCCTGGTGAAGCTGCAGGTAGTTGCTCTCCCTGCCAAGCAATTTGCGGAACCCGTTGTTGGGACCGATGTACAGATCGGCCGGGAAATCGTAGGTGACGCCAGCAGGCTTTATGCATTCGAATTCGTACCCGTACTTTTCTATCAGCCCGTTTTCCCTGCTAGCGACCAGGTCCCGGAGTTCGTCATCGTAATAATGTGAATAGTGACTGTGGCGGGATACGTTCCGCCGCCCACAGCTGTCGAGTTCTTCCTGTAAAGCCTGCTTCTCCTTGATGGCAAGCGTTTCCATGATGTCGAGAAAATCCTCTTTGAGATTCTCGAAACGGCCAATGAACGTCTGTTCTTTTTTTGTATCTCCGAGCATGCGCTCGGTCAGCCAGGAGTAATAACCGGCCCTTTGTTTCGAGAGCTCGCTGATACTTTCCCTGGTGAGGCCGGCGCCGCGATTTCCGTCGAGTGAATCCGGCAACATGCGAGTGAGGTCGTCCCTGTACATTTTGCTGGTCGCGCTGTCGGATGCCAGGTTGATGAGATTGGTAATCGTGGTTTTAAAATCCGACTGACCGCTGTCCGAGACGACGTTGAAAAGCGGGTTGTTGATATTCGGCCTTCGGTTGAAGGCGTACCAGGATACGTACCAGTCCCAGGGATTTCGAACCATACCGATGACCGGCAATGCTTTGCTGTCCGGCGGAATCTCGCTGCGCGGATAGTGATAGCCGATGACACGGTGTTCGGGAATGCAGCGCTTGATGATGTCGTTCAGCGTCTGCCCGCCGGTTTTGTGCATGTGAATGAACACGAACTTTTCGGTAACGATCATCGCGCAACCCCGGCGTGCCCGGCGACCTTGCTCATGATAACGGGCCGGGCACTCATTCGTAACCCAGGATCTTTCGCAAACCTGGCGCCGCATAATTCACCAGCTGCTTGTGCATGTCCGACAATTCGTCCGGAACCTCGATCTTGCCGCCGCTGATGAGGTTTTCCCGCGCGGTACCGCTTTGCTTGCGATCCGATCCGACCCGAACGCGTTCACGCCAGTCCGCCGGTAATTCGCCAAGTCCACAATCACTCAGCAATCCGGCAAAAAAGGTTTCGGCCTCGAGCGCTTCGATGTTCTTTACATGATGCAGCAGGTCCTCGAAGCGCAGCAGCTTTGCTTTCGTGCTTAGCCACGACACGGCGTTGTGCGTAAAGATCTCGCGAAGCGTCGGTGCCTTGCCATGAATGCCGAATATCATCATGTTCAGCACTTCGTCCACATCGACATTGCCGCCTTTCAGATGTTCGAGCGACCCCTGGAATGTATCGGACAGGAAGAACCTGGCCCGAGCGAGCACCCAGTCGTACGGATCGCGCACTTGCACGATGTGGTGCACATGTCGAAGAACAATTGCGGAATCGTCTGCAAAAAGAAGATGGCCCCAACTCAGTTGCGGGAAGGCTTCGGAAAATGCCGCCTGGTGCTGACGCAATATGGCGTGCTGGATAAAAGCCTGGTGGTACTGCTGGTCCACCGGCACAAACATGCGCATGATATTGCGCACCAGGTGTGTACCGCATTTGGGCACGCTATTGAGAAACAGCGGCGCAAGCAATCGTTGCTGCGAAAAGTCCGCATTCAACTCGTTGAGATTGTCCCCTTTGGCGATGATTCTTGGCACTAACTGGTCCATTGATGAGCGCGCATTCCTGTCGCGGCCATTATGGAAGAAAAGAGGCTGGGTTCCAATTTGTTATACTGCCGCGCTGCGAACTAACGGTCCGTCGGACAGGCTGCGATGACTCCCAGAAAAAAAATACTCATTGTCGGTGGCGGTTCTTCCGGCTGGATGGCGGCTGCGTATCTGGATGCGGTGCTGAATCGCGACGGGCGGAAACTGGCTGACATCAGCCTGATCGAATCACCCGATGTCCCGCGCATCGGCGTCGGCGAAGCAACCATTCCGAGCATCAATCACATCCTTGCAGCCATAGGCATCGACGAGATCGAATTCCTGCGTCGAGTCGATGGCACCTACAAGCAGGCGATCAAGTACGTGAACTGGCTGCATGGCCGTGGCGAATCCTACTATCACGCATTCGGCCGCTATCGCGAGACGCCGATCGATACAACCAGCCTGGACTGGTTGATGAGCGATCGGTCAATGCCGTTCTCCGAGACGATTTCGGCACAACCTGCTATTTGCGAGGCGCTGCTTGCGCCAAAAATGTTCGGCAAGTGGGACATGGGGACACGGCTGCCGTACGCCTATCATATGAATGCGCTCAAGTTTGCCGACTACCTATGTGAAATCTCGACCTCGCGCGGCGTGCAGCACCTTCTCGATCATGTTGTCGACATCGAGATGGCCGAGTCCGGCGACATCGCTGCCGTGCAGACCAAAAGCGGAGAGCGCATCGAGGCGGACCTGTTCATCGACTGCACCGGTTTCGCTGCGCTGCTCATCGAAAAAAAGCTGGGTGTCGAATGGGTGGACTGCTCGCAATGGCTGCTGTGCAACCGGGCCATAACCATCCAGGTGCCGTATGAACAAAGCTATCCCGGTTATGTGCGGCCGAACACGCTGGCCACCGCGGTGTCGGCTGGATGGATCTGGGAAATACCGTTGCAGAACCGGCGTGCCTGGGGATACGTGCACTCGAGCGAATTCGTCAGCGAGGACGATGCAGAAAAGGAACTGCGTAACTTTGTCGGGCCGATAGGTGACGCCTTCCCGACCCGCGCAGTGCCGTTCAAGGTCGGCTACCGCGCAAAATCCTGGGTGCGGAATTGCGTTGCGATTGGGCTGTCGGCGGGCTTCATCGAACCGCTGGAGTCCACCGGTCTTTATTTAAGTGATCTTGCGGCGGTAATGATGACCGAACATTTCCCCTATGGCGACGACATGGC
This sequence comes from Gammaproteobacteria bacterium, assembly GCA_029865385.1. Classification (GTDB taxonomy): domain Bacteria; phylum Pseudomonadota; class Gammaproteobacteria; order Steroidobacterales; family Woeseiaceae; genus JAKEGN01. Next base: position 18,241 of record JAOUGX010000043.1, on the reverse strand, counting down.
GCCTCTGGCCTATCGGTTCAATCGCATCCTTGCGAATCGCTTCCACGAGATTCTCGATTTCATCAACATGCACTACTGCCTGACCCGCCGTACCGACACTCCGTTCTGGCGCGAGGTGCAGCGGCCGGAACGTGTCAACGAGCGATTGAAAGCAAAGCTGGATTTCTGGCGCTCCAAGCCGCCGACACCTGCTGATTTCGAAGACCAGTTCTTCCCCGGGCAGGCCGACACACCATTGCCCAGCGGGGGCCTTTCGGGCGATCACCGGACACCGGTGGACACCTCGGGTGTTTTTTCCTTGTCCAGCCACGAGGCGATTCTGTTCGGCATGGACTTCCTCAGGGCCGAATGCGACCAGTGGTTTGGTACTGAACGGCCGGCATCGCAGGTGGCGAAAGGCATCAGGAGCAAGTTGAAAGTCGCAGCACAGAAACTACCGCCGCACGATGCCTGGCTGAAACGGGTTGCCGGCATGCCAGACTATCCGACCACCGCACAGCGCTAGCCAATCCGGCCGACTTCATCCCGAACCCATCGTCATTCCGGGTAGCAGGTACACGGAATCCGCTGAATATCCGTTTCCAGGCAAGCCTGAGGACTGCACAGGCTTTCGGGGTGGCGCTTCGCACCGCAACAGCACTTTTCTCCCGGTAACACGAAATCCAGTATCAGGTGGACGCGGTCGGTGGAGCCGTCATTGCGAACCGAATGCATGCGCCGGTTATTGATTTCATACAGCTCACCTTCGCACATATTGATGGTCTCGCTACCAACCGCGAACAGGACTTCATCATTGGTGATAATCGGCAGGTGCAACCGGTGTGAGTGCGTCAGCGAGAAGTTGTTGTCCTGATGCTCGCCGATACTGCAGCCCGCCTTGAGACGTACCAGTGACGCGCGAACGAAAAAGCCACGCCCCCTTTCAGAAATAAGCCGCCGGGCGGCCTCGGTTTCCTCGAAATGATCGGCGGCCATTGCAAGCGCGGGACGCATATCGCTTTCGAATGTTTGCAGTATCGGCAATCGGGTCGGGTGACTGTGGCGAAAATCCGGATCGTAAACCAGGGCGACCGTTTGCGTTTGTTGATGCACTTCGTAGCGCTTCTGGCGAAGCGAGAAACTGTTCCATTGCTGTTCCGTCAGATCCAGAACGAGTTTTTTCAAGCTGGCAACATCGACATTGCCAATATGAAAAAAGTTGCCAGGGAAATTCATAATGTGACACGCAAATCGCATCGAACGGTAGCCGCCATGATAACGAGAGACTGCCAGCGCTGCACTCGTATCCCTCACCGCTCTGCCGGCGAAACCCGCTATCTAAGGGAAAAGCACGTTCGATGCTGGTCTGGCAAATAGCGTGTTTTTGCCTGTTTCCACGATTGACCACCCGAAGTCGGCGTGTCAGTATCGAAGGCCACGCTGCATGCCACGAATCCAGACCGGACGAATGATAAAAAGCCGGCTAATGCTGCCACATCGATACAAAGTCATTTTTTCGGGGGAATTGAAATGACGAAAAGAAAATCGAAACCGTCTGACGCCAAGCCGATCAACTGGAAACCCGTAATGACGCCGTTGGCTGCGGCAGTATTTGCGTCGCTTTATCCGGCAGGCTACGCGATCGCGCAGAGCGATCAGAGCTCCGACAACGATCAGATCGAAGAGGTCGTGGTCACGGGCTCGCGAATCCGCAGGGATACGTTCACCAGCGCAGCGCCGATGGACGTGGTGCTGACCGAGTCTGCCGCCGCCCGCGGCATTAACGACGTGGCCACGATGTTGCAGACGACTACCGTCGCGGCAGGTTCGCCGCAAGTGACGGCGGCAATATCCGGAGCCGGCGCAGCAAGCCTTGGCAATCCTGTTAACGGCGGCCTCGGAACCGCGACGTTTTCGCTTCGCGGCCTGGGCGCCAACCGCACACTGGTGCTATTGAACGGCCGTCGAGCCGGCCCGTCCGGTGTACAGGGCGCCGTCTCTTCGTTCGACCTGAATGCCATACCGATGTCGGCGATTGAGCGTGTCGAGGTACTGAAAGATGGCGCGTCGTCGATTTACGGATCGGATGCGGTTGCCGGTGTCGTAAATATCATTACCAAGAAAGACGATGGCGGCGCTTTCGATGCTTATTTTTCGGCACCCGAACAGTCCGGTGGCGAGCAGATGCGCCTCAGCGGTTCCTGGGGCAAGACCTTCGACCGCGGCAGGTTTCGCGTAACCGCCGACTACAACAAAGTCGATATCATGCAACGCCGCGATAGGGATTTTTTCGCGTGCGAGGAAGATTACACGTTCGACCCGGCTACCGGTGAGCGAGCCGACCTTATCGATCCGCGTACCGGTCAGTACCTTTGCAACGATCTGCCATGGGGTCATGTCTGGGTTTACGATTATGCGGCGGACGTCGGTGGTGCCGGTGATGGCACCACCAATGTAGGACCCGCGCCGTTCCTGCTGCAGTACGATTTTGGCGGCTTGCTTTCGGCGAATGGCGTGCCTCCGCTGGCTGCACCGACCAATCCCAATCACATGACCGCACCGGCCGGCTGGTTCCCGATCGGCCAGGGCGACGTAATATCCGATGCGCCTTACGACGCGCAGCATCCCTTGCACGGCACCCAGACGCTGGTACCGGAAAACAAGGCGATGACCTTTTTCGTCGAGGGAGAATACAACCTCACCGACAACGTCACGGCCTACGGCGAAGCTCTATTGAACCGCCGCGAGACCGATTACATCGGGTACCGCCAGATCTGGACCTATATATACAACTACGATTCGGCGGACCTTGGATTCGGCAGCGATCCTTTCAGCGCCGGCTGGACCGGGGCGCAATGGTTGAGCCCGCTGTCGATCACGGACCACGATAACGATTCCATTACCGTCGACTACACGCGCTTCGTCGCCGGCCTGACGGGCGAAATGCAGTCCATCATGGAAGGCTGGACCTGGGATGTGTCGTTCCAGTACAGCAAATCGGACGGCGAATACGTCGGTGACCGGGTTTTGAAGGACGCGCTGGAGCTGCCGTTCTTCCGCACCGCTTCCTGCGTTGGAGAGGTCACACCGATATCCAACCGGCCCTGCGTCGATATCCAGTGGCTCGACCCGAATTTCCTCGCCGGCGACATTCCGCAGAACGTGAAGGATTACCTGTTCGACACCGATGTCGGCAATACCGAGTACACGCAGTGGACCGTGGAAGGGTTCATGACGGGCGACATATTCGAGATGCCGGCAGGCTCAGCCAGTCTCGCGGTCGGCTTCCAGTACCAGGAGGATGAAATCCTCGATACACCGGGAGCGGTCGTCCTCGCGGGCAACGCCTGGCAGGACGACGCAGCCGGCATCACTGCCGGCAAGGACAATACCAAAGCGCTTTTTGCCGAGGTCGCCTTGCCGCTGCTTCGCGACTTGCCGGCCGTGGAATACCTCGATTTCACCGGCTCCATGCGCTATACCGACGTCGACTCCTATGGAAGTGACAGCACTTACAAGGTCGGCCTGGACTGGGCGATTACCCAGTCGTGGCGCGCGCGATCGACTTACGGTACCTCGTTCCGCACGCCGGCACTCTACGAGCTGTACCTTGCGGATCAAAGCGGCTTCCTGTCGGCGCGAAACGCGGACCCGTGTATCGAGTGGGCCAACAAGCTCGCCAACGGCACTATTTCGCAACGGACTGCCGACAACTGCGCGGCGGATGGCATTCCGGGCGATCATATCGCCACGGTTGGACCGACCGTCCTGACCGGCGGTGGTTTCGGCGTGCTCACCGCGGAAACGTCCGAAGCGTTTACGGCCGGCGTCATCTGGCAGCCAGACTTTGCCGAATTGAGCATGTCGCTGGACTATTTCGACATCCTGGTCGAAGACGAAGTCGACAAGATCGGCGGTCAGCGAATCGTTGCCGGCTGTTACAACTCGGCGTTCTTCCCCAATGAGCCGCTATGCGACCAGTTCGATCGCAGCTCGGCTACGGCGCCATTGCCTTTCGCAATCCTGACTATCCGCGACAGCTTCATCAACGTGGCCAAGCAGCAAATTCGAGGCATGGATTTCGCAGCGCAGTGGACTCATGAATTGCCGAGTGGCTGGGGCACGCTGTCGCTGGATACCCAGTGGACGCTGAACCTGGAAGACACGGTCGCGCTCTTTGACGAGACCGAGGAAGACCTGTCGGGAGAGGCCGGCCATCCCGAGTGGGTCGGCAACCTGTACCTCACGCTGGTAAAGGACCGGTGGGGATTCTTCTACGGCTTGAACTACATCGGCGAAACCGACAATCGGGCGAGTTTTGGCTTCCCCACGGTGACCAACGCCGAAGGTGAACAGGTGGCTATCGACCTGATTGCCGAATCGACCGTCTATCACAGTCTTTCTGCGAGCTACGATTTCGAAAACGGCATCGTTGCAAGGCTGGGCGTCGCCAACCTCCTCGATCAAGACCCGCCGAGACTCACTTCGCTCGGTACCGGTAACGAGGTCGACGTGCTGGGAACAGCGGCATTTTACTCACAGTACGACTGGCTGGGACGTCGCTTCTTCGTCAACCTGACAATGAACTTCCAGTAAGTTCGAGGGGCAAAGAATTGGGGCCGGATACATTTCTTTAAAGAAATGTATCCGGCCCCAATTCTTTGCGCCAGGGAACTGGCACCGCTGCTATCTGTCGGTAGAGAGGCGCGGCGGGAAAAACACGAACCAACGGGGAATTCCAGATGAGAACACTTATTGCTGCGCTTGCAGGCGCATTTCTTTCGATATCGGCACAGGCACAAAGCGACCTTCCGTTCCGGGTCGAAGCCGTCACCTCTTTCGACCAGCCCTGGGCCATGGCCTTCCTGCCGGATGGCCGCCTGCTGGTCACGGAGATGAAGGGCAGCTTGTTTATCGTCAACCAGGACGGACAAAAATCCCGCCCGGTTCGCGGCGGCATGCCCGACGTCGACTATGGCGGACAGGGCGGGCTCGGCGATGTCGCCGTGCATCCGGACTTCGCAGAGAATGGCTTCATCTACCTGAGCTACGCCGAAGGCGGGCCGGGCGGAACGCGCGGCGCGGCGGTGATGCGCGCGGTGCTCAATGAAAACGGCAACGAATTCTCGCTGTCCGACACTGACGTTATCTGGCGGCAATACCCGAAGCTCGTCGGGTACGGCCATTACGGTCATCGCCTGCTCATCGATAACGAAGGATTCCTGTGGATTTCGTCCGGCGACCGGCAGAAGTTCACGCCCGCACAGGATATGCAGTCCAGCGTAGGCAAGGTCCTGCGACTTCGCGACGATGGCTCGGTGCCGCAGGACAATCCTTTCGTCGATTATCTTAGCGTCAATCCTTTCGTCGACGACGACAGTGTCTACCAGGAAATCTGGTCGCTGGGTCACCGCAATCCGCTCGGCATGGCGTTCGATTTGAACGGCCAGTTGTGGGAGATCGAGCACGGGCCGGCCGGCGGAGACGAACTGAATCGCATAGTGCGCGGCGGCAACTACGGCTACCCGATCGTTTCCAGCGGCGACCACTACGACGGGCGCGTGATTCCCGATCACGACACGCGCCCCGAGTTCATCAAGCCGGCGATCTGGTGGACGCCGGTCATCTCGCCGGGAAACATGATTGTCTATCGCGGTGAGCTGTTCTCCGGCTGGCGCGGCAACGCACTCGTCGCCGGGCTTTCGTCGCGGGCCATCATTCGCATCGAGCTGGACGGTGAGAAAGCTCGCGAGGTCGAGCGCTACCCGATGGGCTCACGCATTCGCGCTGTTGTCGAAGGACCCGGCGGTGTGCTGTGGGTACTGGAAGACGAATCAGGCAACGACAGCAAAGGTCGCCTGCTCAAGCTGACTCCCGGATAAACCGGGGAACAGCGCGTTTACTTCCACTTCCACTGGGTATCGAGCATTAGGCGGTTGTAGTCGCTGTTGACTCCCGACGCAACGTCGACTTCATTGATGAAGTACTGGACTCCGATGGACCATGACTTGCTGACGCCGTAACCGAGTTGCAGGAAATGGCCTTTGTTGTCGGTGCCACCGCCGGCGAAGTCCGAATCCGTGACCAGGCCAAGCAGGGAATCGGCACCTTTGTCGGCGTAGTAATACCCGAACTGCAAGTCGCCCCGGTCCTTGGTCTGGCCGATACGTGCTCCGACTGTCCAGCCGGTATTGTCGTCCGGTGCATCGCTGTTTTCGATGTAATCGGCAAATACAGCCGCCGGCATGCCGGCGATGTCGAATGAAGCTTCGGCAAACGCCTGCGTCAGCAGGTAGTCGTAAAGGTAGACGCAATTTACTCCGGGCGTGGTGCCGCAGGGCAGACCACCGGGTTCGACGGCTGTGTTGCCGAAGAAATCGCCGGGGTCGGTGGGATCGCCGAAGTTTGTGCTCTTGCCACGCGTATCCATTGAATAGTAGCCAAGACCACCCAGCAACTCGACGTTGGCTAGCTGCACCGTGGCCCCGACCTGGCCGCCCCAGCTGAAATTCTTGTTGTTACTTCGGGTGTCGCTCTCGAGAAAGGTGCCGATCGCGTTGGCGAAGAACCATTCCCGCTGGTAACTGATACCCAGACCTTCCGGCGTGAAATCGCTGTCGAACAACAAGGGCTGTTTGCCGGCACTGACGTTCGGGTTGTCGAATTTTCCTGCCAGCAGATGCAAACCGTCGACCGGCTCCCAGTCCGCGTAAGCGAGGTTGATAACAGCACTTTTCGAAGATCCGCCACCACCCAGCGTCTGGTTGGTCGATACGGGGTCACCGTCGCCGGTTGCCAGGCCGAACCCGACTTCCAGGTTGTCTGCCACGTCTGCTCGCGTATTCACCCGTGCGCGAATGCGATTGCGCTCGCGGCTGGGAGAACCCTGCACGTCGATCGCCTCGAATCGATAACGGAAGTCGCCGTCCAGGCTGACCCGCTCCGGCCACGAGCCGGCGCTGCCCGAATCTTTCACTTCCGTGACGCTGGTCTGCACATCGGCGACGACGGATGCGGTCTGAGCCTGTGAACGCTTGAGTTCCGCATTCTCGGCTGCGAGTTCGTCAAGGCGCTCGGAAACAGCGGCGAGTTGCCGGCGCAATTGCTCGAAATCTTCATCGCTGACCGCGCCAAAAGCAACCGGGGCTGCGAGCAATGCGAGGGCTGGCAGCGTAAAATTCATCTTTTTCATAAGTTACTCCACAGGACTCTGGGCTTGCATCGCCAGTTTGTTACGGACTAGTTACAGGTTTTTCATTACAGAAATGTTACACGCCTGAAATATGTCCGTAATAGTCAGGCCCGGATTTTGTGCGCCACACGTCGTCCAATGTGCCTGGTCGAATTCTCGGCCCTTGCACTCGGTCGGTAAGTACAAGCACTGATTCATAGCATTTGCCGAGCCACGAAAATGGATGCTGGAAATCATCATTCGGAATCGTCGGGGACAGCAGTGAGACCCAGCATCGTAGTCACATTTCAGTCAGCATTGATCTTGGTACTTTCAGTTTCTTTGTCGCCCGGACAGGTCGAGGCCGCGGACCTCGACGCAGGCCAGGAAATCTACGCCGCGCAATGTGCCGTTTGCCACGGAGCGAGTGGCCGACCGGACCCGGATAGCCCGGTGGTCAAGGGGCTCGGTGTCATGCCGGCGGATTTCTCGGATCCTCTTTTCAACAGCCGCGAGCCCGCCGCTGACTGGCAGATGGTGATCAAGCACGGCGGTCACGCGCTGGGGCTCGCCGAGCAGATGCCGGCTCAGGGTGAGGTATTGAGCGATGCGGATATCGCGAACGTCGCCGCATACATCAAGTCGCTGGTCGATACCGTGGCGTATCCGCCGGGTGAAATGAACCTGTTCCTGCCGACCCGCACGAAAAAAGCGTTCCCCGAAGACGAGGTGGTGTACCAGGGCCGGTTTACCGACCAGGACGGCGACAACGCGCAGAAGTATGTCCTCGAATTCGAAAAGCGCGTCGGCAAGGCCGGCCAGGCGATAGTGGAGCTGGTCTACGAATCTGAAGGCGATGTGTCGGAACTCGCCGAGGCGGAGATCGGCTACAAGCAGGCGATTTCGTTCAGCCAGCAACACATTCTTTCGGCCGCTGCGGTCTGGACCATTCCGGTCGAGGCCGAGGGCGATGGTGAGCTGCAGACTTACCTCGCCTATGGGCGCGTGCTGTCGGATGCATGGATACTCCAGAGCAGCCTGCGGCTGAAGTTCCCGTTCGAGGGCGCCAGCGACGGCGAGGCCGAGTTGGCGGGCATCGTGCACTGGGTGCACACGCCGTGGCCGCGACGTATTTTTCCCGCGCTCGAAGTCACGGCTACGAACCCGTTCCGTTCGCGCAACGGTGATCTCGAGTGGACCGTCCTGCCGCAGGTCCGTCTGGGCCTGACCCGCGGCGGCCATGTCGCGATGAACCTGGGCGTGGAGGTACCGCTGTCCGACCAGAACTGGGATACGCGCTACTACGTTACGCTGCTTTGGGATTTCGCGGACGGAAGCTTCTTCCAGGGCTGGTAATTCCTGCGCCCTGCGGCAAAAAGGGGCCGGATACATTTAATTGGCTTCCTCCCGAAAAAGGGGCCGGATACATTTAATTGGCTTCCTCCCGAAAAAGGGGCCGGATACATTTAATTGGCTTCCGACGGAAGCCAATTAAATGTATCCGGCCCCTTTTTCCCCGGCCCCTTTTTCCCCTGAACTCAGAGACCCGGGACCGTAATGGTCGTCATCAGCGCGAAGGCGACCACCAGTCCCACGTATTGGACGAGGATCAGCGGGTCGCTGCGCTCGGGAAGCTGCTTGCCGAAGGCGCGAAACAGCGCCGCGATCAGCAACAGGATCAGCATGCTCTCCTCGCTCAGGAACCAGGCGATGGTGATGGCAGCAACGGCAATCCAGCGATGCGGCCGCACCAGCGAAGCAAAGCCGCGGCTGCCATCGAGCTGCCAGACAGGAATGAGATTGAACAGGTTGATCCATGCGGCGACACGCGCGATGGCCGCCCACATCTCCCAGCCGGTCGCGAGAAAGACGGCATAAGTGACGAGCGCGGCGCCGAGGCCCCATATTGGCCCGGCGAGCCCGACGCGCGCATCTTCCCGCGGGCCGTGCGGGTACTGCTGCATACGCACCAGCGCGCCGAGTCCGGGAATGAACATGGGCGCGGTGCTCTTGATGCCGTAACGCGACAGCATTGCGACATGGCCCATCTCGTGAACGTAAATCGACAGCACCAGGCCCAACGCAAACTTCCAGCCGAATGCCGTCCAGTAAACGCCGAGTGACAGCAGCATCGAGAACACGGTGCTGCTCTTGGTGAGGCCGAGTATCAGCAGCTTGCCCTTGGTCACCAGGAACAGCAGCACGCCTTTGAATTTGAACAACAGCAAAGCGACTGTGCCGATGCCGGTTGCTCCGATAGCAATCATGGATTTGCGATTGCCGGGAGCGGCATCTGTCAATCCGGCTTTCTCCACTTGATCGCCTAACGCGGAGATTTTTTTGGAGATGCTGTCGTACTGCGTGGTGCCCGGCGGCAACAGTTCTATCGCCTCGCGCCAGGCGGCGAGTGCCGCTGTCCAGTCCTCGCTCGCCGTCGCGGCCTCGGCATCCGATGCGAGCCGCTTCAATCGATCGGCATGAATAAGCGCGCCGCAGGACGGGCAGCTCAGTACCGCGGCGGAAACTTGCGTTCCGCAACGCCTGCAGCTATCGCCGATGGCATTCGGCGAAGGTTCGTTCACTTACGCGGCAGCTCCGCGATCGTTAACGGTCCCTTGATCTCCAGGGTCGCGCGGGTATTCGATCGCCATGCCTGGTACACGGCGAAGGCGATGATCAGCACGCCGATGATGTTTTCCGGCAAGCCGAAGAACGGCGCGGCGGCCGCTATCGCGAAAAGGAAGGCGGCGATGAAAAGTATTTGCGAGACGCTGCTGCGTTTTACGCTGTCGAACCAGGCCTCGCGCTCGCTAAAGCCCGAGTCTGCAAACGTAATCAATGCAAGATTGTGTTTCACGAAGACTTCGGCAACCTGATCCGCAGCCGGCCCGGCGGCTTCCTCCGCCATGCCCTCGCGGTGGTACCACGCCTGGCCACCCACCGCACTGACGCGCTCGAGCTCGGCATCCAGCGCAGCTATCGACGTGGTATTGCCGTTCAGCAATACGGTTTGATCGCGCGTAACGACAATCTTCGCAATGTTGGCCGGGTCGACTTCCTGTGCGTGTTCCTCCGCCGCGCCCGCGTTGAAGCCCGCGACAATTGCCGGGATGTAGGTGCACACGATGGCAGCGTAAGTAATGATGACGGCAAGAAACTGGTACGGTTTGCCACCGCGGCCGCCGCTTCCCATTCGAACGGCGAAACCGACCGCGAAGCCGACAACAATGGCCACGAGACCGAACTCGTAGCCCGTCAACGCGGCGATGCCGAAGTAGAGCCCGGCACCGAGCGCGCCGGCGACGAGCCCGAGTACAGTAGCGATGCCGAAGCGGCCGAGCGGCGAGCCGGTGTTCCTCTGGGCATTGAGGTTGTCGGCGCAGGCCTGGCAGACGACCTGGCTGTTGGCGAGAAAATACTGTGCGCCCAGCGAGCCTTTGCAGGCGCTGCAGGATTGCGCCGCCGCCTTTGCCTCCTTGCCGTAGTCGGCCTGCTCGAACTGGAGTTTGTCTTCGGGACGGTCCGGCATGGGAGGCTCCTCCGGGTGTTGTCGTCAGGTCAGTTGTCAGTATAGGGAAGCGTCATCGCTGTTTCCTAAACGAAGGTCACAGTCCGTTGATTACCGGGCAAAAAGGGGCCGGATACCTTTTCGGCGCCCCTGAACTCCCCCCGCTCAACCCCACCCGATATCCTCAAGATGATCGTCATCGATGCCGAAGTAATGTGCGATTTCGTGAATCAGCGTCTTCGCAATTTCCTCGCGCAACGCTTCCGCCGGTAAACCCATCTCGAGGTGCGGTATTCGAAACAGGTAGATGACATCCGGCAGCTCCCCGGCATTACCGGACTCGCGCTCCGTGAGCGGCACGCCCGTGTACAAACCCAGCAATCCCTCGCCGTCCGGATCGAGATGTTCGCCGGCCTCGTCCTCGACCAGTACCTTGATGTTCTGCATCGCCTCGCGCACCCATTCAGGCAAAGCTGCAAGGGCGTCGGCGACGACGGCTTCGAATTCGGATGAGTTCATGGCTTCACAATTCGGGGACAGTGACCCTAAATCAACGTTACATTAGTGTCACTGTCCCTTATCTGCTTTGCCGGCGCCACCTTACGCAACCAGCGGGTCCGCGCGGTCCAGGATTTCGCCGATATCGAGTCCTCCTGGAAGCGTGCCGTAATTACGATCTCCATGACCTTGCAGACGCGACGCGATAAATGCGTCCGCCACAACGGAACAGTCGGCGCGCAGCAGCAAACTGGCTTGCATGGTCAACGCCAATCGCTCGATCAGCACGCGCGCGCCGTATTCCGCATCTCCGGAATCCGACAGGGAATCTTTCAGTGCAGCCACTGCTCGATCCAGTTCCGCGCTGGCACCGTGAGTCAGCGCGAGCTCGTCAAGCCAGGCATGCAGAACATCGGGGCTCTTTTGCAATGCACGAAGGATGTCGAGAGCCTGGACATTCCCGGACCCCTCCCAGATGGCATTGATCGGCGCGTCGCGATACAGCCGCGACGTAATGAAATCATTGCTTATGCCGTTGCCGCCGAGGCATTCCATGGCTTCATAGGCATGGCACGGCGTGCGTTTGCAGATCCAATACTTGCCGGCGGGCAGGCCGAGTCGAAGCAACAGCGCATCATGCCCGCCGTCCGACCCGTGCTGGCTGTTGTCGAGCGCTTCGGCCATGCGCATGGTCATCGCGAGGGACCCCTCCACTTCGAGCTGCAGATCGGCCAGTACGTTTCGCATCAGGGGCTGGTCGATCAGCGCCTTGCCAAAAGCAAGCCGCTCGCGCGCATGGTTGACGGCCTGGGCCACGGCTTGTCGTTGACCGGCGCTGGAGCCGATCATGCAGTCAAAGCGGGTCATCGCCACCATCTCGATGATCGAACGAACGCCACGCCCTTCTTCGCCGACCATCCAGCCCAGGGCGCCGTGCAGTTCGACCTCGGCGGAAGCATTCGATACGTTGCCCATCTTGTCTTTCAGGCGCTGCACCTGAATCGGGTTTTTGCACCCGTCCGGTCGCCATCGAGGCACGAGGAAACAACTGAGACCACCGTCCGCCTGTGCAAGAACCAGAAACGCGTCGCACATCGGCGCCGATGTGAACCACTTATGACCGCTAAGCTCGTAGCATTCACCCGGACCACGTGCATGCGTCGCTACCGCTCGGGTCGTATTGCTGCGCACATCGGAGCCGCCCTGTTTCTCGGTCATGCCCATGCCAATGGTTACAGCCTGTTTCTCCGTATGCGGCACATTGCGCGGGTCGTACGCGAAAGCCAGCACTTTCGGCAGCCATTCGTCGGCTATAGCAGCCGTCAACTTCAACGTGGGTACGGACGCAAATGTCATGGTCAGCGGGCAACCGTGTCCGGATTCAACCTGCGCCTGCAAATAGTAAAGGCCCGCCCGGGCAACATGGGCGCCGGGGCCGGCACTCACCCACGGACTGGCATGCAGCCCGGCCTCGAGGCCAAGTTTCATGAGCTTGTGATACGCGTCGTGGTACGTCACCCGGTCTATGCGGCGTCCCTGCCGATCGTGCGAGTCGAAACGCGGCTTGAATTCGTTTGCGAGAAAGCCCCACTCGATAAGCTCGGCACTGCCGGTAACCGCACCATGCGCATGCAGGGCATCATTGGCGTTGCCGCCGTGATGGCGCAGCACCGCTTCGCGCAACGCGGTATCGCCTGCGTAAGCGTTGTAGTCCACAAGAGGGGACGACTGATTGAACACGTCGTGCGTTGATCCCATCTTCTCGTCTCCGGTTGCTGCGTGCGGTCGCGGCGATCGCCCCGGTAGGTTTCAGTTTTGTCAGCCTAACCTCTCCGCAATGCCGCTCAAGGTTCCGGCCAGCGCGGCGCGGCGCTGCTTGGTGATGGCATTGCCGCTGTCCTCTCCCAGGGCTTTCGCCAGCGATCGCAGTTTGGCGGCCAGCTCTTTGTCGCGAACGCCGCCCGCAAGCTGCACTGTCGCGCGATCCAGCGTCGCGACTAAGTCGGCCACGAATGACGCCGACAATTCCTTGCCGCGCTCAAGCTGATCGAGGTACGCACGCGCCACCACCGGCTCGGCGGGCCAGCTAACGCGGAACTGCTGCTGCGGGTTGAACACGTCGCCCTGATCGGCCAGTGCTGCGGCGGCGATCTCGTTCGCAGACAGGTATTCGCTGGGCAGCAGGCTCAGCACGTCCAGCCCGCGCACGATCTCGGTGCCGTAGATGCGGCCCTTGTACCAGTAGGTCGACCAGTACCCGCCGACCACGAGGTCGTCGGCATCGATGGGACCGCGGTCGAAGTAGGCGATCTCGACCGGCCTGGCCGAGTCCGTGAAGTCCACCACCGAGAGGCCGCCCTGGTACCACGCCTGCACGAAGATGTCGCGACCCGGCACGGGCACGATGGAGCCGTTATGCGCCACGCAGTTTTCCTGCTCCAGCTGCGGCGCCGGCATCTTGAAGTAGCCACGGAATTCCAGCTGGCCGTCGACGACGTCATAGATGGCATCCGCGCCCCAGTTCAGCGGATCGTAGGCGCGGCAGCGCGGCCAGCTGCCACCGCCCCACTCGTCCGTGAAAATAACTTTTGTGCCATCGTTGTTGAAGGTCGCCGAATGCCAGTAGGCGAAGCCGAGGTCGACAACCTCGTCGATGCGCTTCGGCTGCAGCGGATCGGAGATGTCGAACAGGATGCCGTTACCCGAGCAGGCGCCGGCGGCAATGCCGAGTTCGGGAAACACGGTGATGTCGTGGCACTGGTCGGTCGCGCTGGTCTCCTGCGTTTCGTCGCCATGATCGCCACCGCGCCACATGCCGGCCAACACGCCGGTCTCGGGATCGGCAAACACCGCGGGGCTGTCGACAATGCGCGCTTTGGCCGGATCGTCGACAGGAATCTCGATGACGTCGATGCGGAACAATGCGGTTCGATCATCGCCGGGGGATTCGTCGAAGCAGCCCGCCATCTCCTCCTCTTCGCGAACGGACGAGGTGCCGGAGACGTAAACGACGATCTTGCCGTCTTCGCCGGGACCGGAGATAACCGAATGCGTGTGCGAGCCGCGACAGGTTTGTACCAGGCCCACCTGCACCGGGCGCGCCAGGTCGCTGATATCGAACAGGCGCAGCCCGCGGAAGCGCTCGGCGCTGACGTCATCGGATATGCCTTCGAGCCCGCAATCGATGCGCCCGCGCGTCTGTTCCACTGACATGATCAACAGGTCGCCGACGATCGACACGTCACCCTGCCCGCCCGGGCAGACCACCGAACTGACGAGACTCGGCACGCCGTCTGCCTGCAAACGGTAGACGTTGAAGCCGTGGTAACTGCCGGCGACCAGCACGTCGCCCGCAAAGGCCATGTCGGTGTTGGAGAAACTCAACAGCGGCGCGCGCGCGTCCGGGTCTTCGCCCGCCTTCTTTTCGGGATCCGCCTCGTCTCCGTCCTTCGCGTCGGAAGCCGGCCGCAGGCGTTCCGATGGCAGCTCGGCGGGATTCTTCGGATCGAAGAACCCGGGCGGTCTTTGCAGCGATGCCACGAGTTCAATATTCAGGAGCGCCTGGCCGGCGTCATCGAGACCGGCTTTGAGGCCGGCTCGCGGATCGGAAGACAGCCCGACCAGCAGCGCGTTCATGCGCTCGATCTCCGCGGTCTGGTCGTTGGTGACGTCGGTCGTAAAATCGAACAGCACCGGGTCGTACGCCGAACCCGGCTGTTCCAGCAATTTTTTAACCATCTTCACCGCACCTTCGTGGTGCGGAATCATCAACTGGAGGAACAGGCGGTCGAAGTCCGTGCCTTTGGCCGCGGCGAGCTCGGCCATTTGTTCCGGCGTCGCCATGCCGGCCATTTTGTGCGAGGTGTGCATCGCTTCCCGCGCGCCCGGATCCGGCACCTCTGCACCGCGCTCGCGCAACCAGCGCTGCATGAACTCGATCTCGTCTTTCTGCGAAGCATCGATGCGCCCGGCGACGTCGATCAGCTCCGGCCGGTTGGTACGATCGGCCACCAGTGCGGCCATTTCGACCGCCTGCTGATGGTGCGGGATCATGTCCTGCATGAAGCGCAGGTCATCGGGCGAATGACTCGTAACCGCGATCTTGATCGCCTCGTCGGCATTCAGCTCGCGCAGCGGGGCGCCGGGCGCGCCCGGCTGAATGATGGGCGCCTGGGCAGTGGCAACGCTCGCCTGGCCCAGCAGAATCAATGCAAGGCCCGCGGGCCAGATCAAACGAGTCGGGAAATTGGTAAATGCGATCATTGGAATCGCTCCTTATTATATAGAGTCTTTTTTTATTCGGCCGGATTGGTCACTTGCCTCAATCTATCAGAAGGACAAAGGTGCCGGGTCTATTTTCTTAACAATGGTGCCGGGTCTATTTTCATTAAAATCCTGTTGGATCTATTTTCTTGCTGACCCTTACCCTATTGGTATCGCTGCCCATTGTGCTCGAGCCATCCGGCGGCATGCCGCCCTTGCGGGTCGTGGTGAGTCCAGTGAATCACCCCGCCCCTGTCGTTCGGCTCGAATTCGCCGTAGAACGAAACCGTATCGCCTTCTCCTAACGACGACACGCGCGGCGCCAAGTCGATGTTGTGTGCAACCAGTAACGTTCGACCGGAGCTCAAACGAAGAATGAAGCGCTGGTGACGGCTGCCGTCGTTATCGTCCGATAGTACGCGATCGACGGTACCGGTACCGCTGACCTGCTGCCCCGCCCGCCATTGCGAATCATTCTGCGCGCGTGGCGCAGTGCTCGAGCTTTGCGGTGCGTTGTAATCAACGGCGGAATCCGGTTGATTGAGAGCGTAGTACGCGCCGCCAATAGCCAGCAGGAGCAGGACAAACTTCTTCATGTGTGATCCTTATTCGGGCATCGTGCCGCGAACAAGCTCGCCTTCCATAATGACCGCTTCAGGTTTGATCTTGTGAATGTCCCACCGGTCGATCGTGAAAGGATTCTCGCCGAGCACGACGAGGTCTGCGCTCTTGCCGGTTTCGATGGAGCCAATCTCGTCTTCCATCCTGAGCGGATGCGCGCCATTGATCGTGTAGCCCCGGATCAATAGCTCCAGGCCGAGCTGCTCGCTTTCGGGCGGACGATATTCCGCTGCATTGCTGCCACGGCTTTCGAGCCACTCGACGGGAACCTGCCGGTTGTGACCCACCTGCATGCCGAGAAACGGACTGAGCACCTCCGGTGTCCAGTCATCGCTGCCAAACGTGACGTTGGCGCCGCTGTCGAACAAGGGCTTCGCGATATAGGTACGCGAAGACCGCTCTTCGCCGAGTGCGAACAGCGACGGATCTCTGGCGCTGACGCCATGCCACCAGGGAGTGAAGTTTGCCGATACGCCGAGCTCGGCAAACCTCGGCCAATCGAGCGGGTCGACAATCTGCAGGTGCGCGATGCTGACCCTGGGATAAAAGTCGCCCACCACCGTGGCTTTCGCGGCTTCGACCGCGTCCAGAACCGTTCTTGCTGCAAGGTCACCGATGGCATGCACGTGCAAATCAAATTTCTCGGCGTGCAGTTCGAGCAGGAAATCGCGCAACTCCTCGACCGAGAGCATCGTCGTGCCGACATAGGTGGGATCGTCGGCATAGGGCCCCAGCATGCCGCCCGATCGATTGGAGTTAATGCCGTCCATGAACAGCTTGATGGTTCTGAAACGCAACCGTTCACCACCGTACGCGGCGCGCAGGCGTTTCATTTCGCGGACAGCAAGGAAGCGCCGTTCGGGAACGTAGATCGCGTATGTGCCTTCATAGCGAAGCGGCAGTTTGCCTTCCGCCTCGAGTTCGGCGAGGAATTCGTAGACTTCGTCTTCGTAATCCTTGTCGCTGCCATCGTAGACAGTCGTTACGCCGTGCTCGCTCAAAATCTCGAGAAAGCGCCGCGTACCCTCGCGGTTTTTTGCGGCATCGACAGCAAACACCTTGTCGTAGAATTGCCATCCGGCCCCTTCTTTGACCCAGCCCGTCGGTTCGCCATTGGCATCGCGGACGAAATACGCGATACCCGATTTCGGATCCGCGGTGTTGCGGTCCACACCGAGCACTTCGAGCGCTTTTGAATTCAGCCAGAAGCTGTGCCACGAGGTGCTGTTGATCCACACGGGCTTGTCGGTCACGACGGCATCCAGGTCGCGTTTATGCGGGCCATCGCGACCGCGAATGTATTCGTAGTTCGACCAGCAGCACATACGCACCCACTCGCCGTCCGGAACCGTCTCTGCATAGGCTTTGACAGCGGCAAGCAGGTCCTCATGACCAGTATCGGGCAGCCACGGCCCGAATTGCTCGATGCCCATCATGCCGGGGTGCGTGTGCGAATCGATCAGACCCGGCATCACGAAGCGGCCCGCCAGGTTTGCAACGCTGGTGTTCTTGCCGATGTACTTGTTTACGCCCGCGGCATCGCCAACGTACTGGAAACGACCGTCTTTGATCGCTACTGCCTCGGCCCACGGTTGCCTTGAATCTACCGTATAGATCTGCGCACCGGTCAATACGAAGTCCGCAGAGTCGGTAACGGCCTGCTGTTCGCTTCGGTTGCAGGCCGATAACAAAAGCATGCAAACAAGCGATTGAATCAGTAGTGTTTTACGCATGAGCGGCATCGTACCTGACGCGTATTAAAGATCAAAAAGTCTTTGGCAATGCGACTGTAGGAGCCTGCATTGCAGGCGACAGACTTTCACGGCAATGCTGTTCGTATTCTTGTAGGAGCCTGCATTGCAGGCGACAGACTTTCACGGCAATGCTGTTCGTGTTCTTGTAGGAGCCTGCATTGCAGGCGACCCGTTAAGAAAAGGTGCATTTCCCGATGTTAGCGTCACTGTCCCCGAATTGCCTTCCCTGGAAACACACCGTCCACGCTTTCCGAGTCATAGACAACGAAAGTACCGCCGACCAGCACGTACGGTATGCCCGAGGAAGGCTGGTCGCCCTTTTCGTAGGTCGCGCGATCGATGACGGTGGCCGGATCGAACACGGTGATGTCCGCATCCGCGCCCACCTGGATGCGGCCTTTGTTTTTCATCTGCGGTGATCCGCCGCTCAGGCGATCGGCAGGAAGC
>JAOUGX010000142.1 GCA_029865385.1 Gammaproteobacteria bacterium | reverse complement strand
GTTGATAGCAGCGCTGTTCCTCGGGCCGTTGCTGTTCGCGGCATGGATGTACAACAGCGGCAAGGGCCTGGCACCTGCGGCCCGCAGCAATCACGGAGAGTTGCTCGAGCCGATTCGGCACCTGGCGGATGAGTACCCCGAAATTCTGCAAATGGGGCCCGGGCAATGGCTACTTGTCTATGTGTACGACGGTGATTGCACTGCCCGGTGCCAGGACGCTCTTTATGCGCAACGACAGTCCAGGCTGATGCTAGGCAATGACATGAGCCGCCTGACGCGGGTTTTCTTGCACGGTGATTGGCCGCTCGATAAAGTGCTTGCGGATGAACAACAGGCCGGCCTGAAGCCCGTTCACAACAAGAGTCTCGCGCAGCAGCTGGAGTCCACATTGCCGGACAACTTGCCTCGTGGCGGATTTTTTCTTTTTGACCCACTCGGAAATCTTGTCATGTACTTCAAGTCGGACCTGGATCCGCGCGAGATGGTCGATGACATCAAGCACCTGTTCGATCTATCGCGAATCGGCTAGCAGAGGCATTGACACTGGATACGGCACAGATGAGCAGCACCGCCGAATGGCGTGATTACTATGAGCTGACCAAGCCCAGGGTCGTCATGCTCATAGTATTTACGGCCGTCGTCGGCATGTTTCTCGCGGTCCCCGGCTGGCCCGATCCGCTGGCGGCTCTGTTTGGCACCTTAGGCATCGGTCTTGCCGCGTCATCCGCGGCTGTAATCAATCATGTTCTGGATGCACGCATTGACGTGCAAATGACCCGCACGCGCGGGCGACCTCTGCCACAGGGGAAATTGAAGGAGTCACAGGCACTGGTCTTCGCTTTCGCCCTGTGTGCGATTTCTATGCTGATGCTGTGGTTCCTGGTGAACCCGCTTACCGCACTGCTGACGTTTGCCTCGCTGATCGGCTATGCAATTATCTATACGACCTACCTTAAGCGCGCCACGCCGCAGAATATTGTGATTGGCGGGGCCGCCGGTGCAGCTCCGCCTGTGCTCGGCTGGACCGCCGTTACCGGAGAAGTACACAGCGATGCGCTGTTGCTGTTCCTGATTATCTTTATCTGGACACCGCCGCACTTCTGGGCTTTGGCTATCGCGAGAAAGGAAGACTACGAGAAGGCCGGTATACCGATGCTGCCCGTGACCCACGGCAACGAATTCACGAGACTGTTTATA
This sequence comes from Gammaproteobacteria bacterium, assembly GCA_029865385.1. Lineage (GTDB taxonomy): Bacteria > Pseudomonadota > Gammaproteobacteria > Steroidobacterales > Woeseiaceae > JAKEGN01. Next base: position 5,545 of record JAOUGX010000142.1, on the reverse strand, counting down.
CTTCTTTATACGATCTTGCTCGTATTGATTACGATACTGCCCTATCTGTCCGGCATGAGCGGATTGATTTATCTTCTCGCAGCGCTGCTTCTCGGCGGTGTTTTTCTCTGGTATGCGATACGCCTGAAACTCGATAGCAGCGTCGAACTTCCAATGCGCGTGTTCTGGTTTTCGATCAACTATCTGATGATCCTTTTCGCTGCACTGCTCGTCGATCACTACTTCCTGATCCGCTTCACCCTGTAAGGCGCTTGCTGTGCGGAGGGCCGCTTTTACCGAAAAGCGGTAACTGTTCGCTTTACATTCGGGCGTACTGTGCCTATTGATTTGCGCATGGGTAGCGAAACACAAAACGGTGGTGGGTTTGACGTACTGCTGAGGCCGCATCTCGACAGGCTTTACCGGCTCGCTTACCGCCTGACCCTGTCGAAACCCGAGGCGGAAGATCTTTTCCAGGATGTGCTGGCCAAGGCTTTTGATCGGCTTCAGGAGCTTGTTTCGATCGAAGAGCCGGGCTCCTGGCTGTGCCGGGTCATGTACAACCACTTCATCGACAAGCGGCGGCGATTCGCCCGCCGCCAGCTGGTGGCCGTCGACGAGGCCCACCTGCCCGGGCAATCGATCGACAATCTTGCAGGAGACAGCGATCCGGCCCTGGACGCCGAACGGCGACAGAATGCCGTCTTGCTGGAGAAGCTGCTGGCCAGGCTTAGTGAGGAGCACCGGCTAGTGCTGCTGCTGCATGATGTCGAGGGCTATAAACTCTCGGAAATTCAGAATGTTACCGGAACTCCTATCGGCACCCTCAAGTCCCGACTGCACCGGGCACGGGCGCGCCTGCGCGAAATGCTGGATGCCGACGGAACCTTTTATCTGCCTGCGTCGTGTAAGCCCGTAAGAGAGGAAGAAACCGATGACATGCCAGCAGCTCAATGACGAACTCGACGATTACATCGACGGCCTGTGCCCCGATGCGAAATTGCTCGATCGCCATGTTGCCACTTGCGACGATTGCCGGCAGCGCGTCGACCGCGAGCAACGCCTGCGCGCCGCGCTGGCGGATTACGCGGTCGCCAGCATGCCGCAACCGGATCCCGCGTTCTTCGATCGAGCACTCGCAACCGCAGTGCAGGCGCGCAACACGAGACATCACAATCGCGGCTGGTTGAAGGGATTCGGCAGCGCAATAGCCGCCGGACTCGTGATCTGGTTTGTCGCCAGTAACTGGGCGAGTTCGCCGACAATGCCCGATGTCGCTACGCCTCAAGTGACGATGGCTCTCGAAGACCCGCGGACGATCAACCTGGTCTTTTCTTCTGCCACAAACCTCGACGACGCGACGCTTACGGTTAGCCTTCCGCCCGGAATCGAATTGCACGGGTTCCGTGGCCAGCGCGAGATCAGCTGGGTGACAAGCCTCCGTGAAGGCAGGAATGTGCTGCCACTGAAGCTGGTCGCGCTGTCTCCGCAGGGCGGCGAATTGCTGGCAACGTTACGGCATCACGACGACGACAAGACATTCCGACTGAAAGTAACTGTAACTCAAGCGGCTTCGTAGCTCGCAACGCAACAAATGGAGAATTGGAAATGAAACAGCTAAGGATTTTTGCAGCCAGTATTGCGCTGACGTTCTTCGCGTTACTGCCGGTGTCGGCACTGGCCGAAGACGACCTCGACGTTACGATGCAGGTATTCGACGACCTTTCGGATGTCGACGGCAACGTTATGGACGGGCCCGGTGAGGGTGGCAGTACCGACGACTTCGATAACGAACTCGGCGATCGTGACGAATTCGATGATGAAGAGGGCGACCGAGATCATGAGGAATCCGATGACGACTTCCGCGACGAGGAAGAAGAGCGTGACGATTTCGAGCACGACGACGTCGACGAGGACGACAGGGACAATGACCTGGAATCGGAGGATGAAATCGAGGACGGTGAAGATGTCGATTACGACGAATTTGACGAGGAAGACGACGAAGACGACATGGACGACCATGACGAGTCGGACGGCGGTGACGAAACCGAAGCAGGCGACGACGCCATCTAGCCAGGTGGTGTCCGGCCGATAGCCCGTGCCGGGCGACGGTGGGAAGGCTCCGGCAAACAGCGAATCCCCCGACTTGTTACCGCGAGTCGGGGGATTTTTTTGCGCCATTTCAAAGTTTTGATGCGCATCAGGTGCATCTGCCGCCAATCTGTGCAAATTACGCGGAGTAACCCGCAGGAAACCCTGGAGAAACGCTATTTTGGGCTCATCCGACAACTCCTCTCGCCGTGGCCACGTCCTCGCAGCATTGCTGCTGATGTCGGCCGCGATTGCCCTGCCTGGCACGGTATTCGCTGTTTCGGCCGAGGAGCTCTTCACCGACGGCAACCGGCTGTTTCGAGACGATCTTTACTGGGCCGCGCTGCTCCGTTATCGCGAGGCCGAGGAGGCCGGTCTGAACACCGCGTTGTTGCACTACAACAGCGGCGTAGCGCATTACAAAGCGGGCCAGCACCTGCGCGCTCGCGAGTCGCTGCTCAAAGCCACCGGCTCCCCGACGCTTGCCGTCCATGCACATTACAACCTGGGCCTCAACGCCTGGGCGCTCGGCAACACCGACGAAGCGCTGGACTGGTTTCGCCAGGCTCGCGACCAGGCACGCTTTCCCAAGATCAGCGCCCTGGCCAGCGAGGCAATAGCGCGCATCCAACGCGAAATCGCAGTAGAGGAGAAACCGGTCCTGGTTCGCGCGGAAGAGGCGCGTTCGGAAAAGAGGCCCCTCGGTGTGCTGGATTTCCGCATGTCGGTCGGCGCCGGCAATGACGACAATGTTTTTCGCGCGCCTGCCGAAAGCTACGTCGACCAGTCCGACCCGAATCTGCCTGTTGTCGATCCTGTCCTGCAATCCGGGTTTTTCGTGCCGGTCACGTTGTCCTCGAAATACTCGATCAATACTTTCGAACAAGAGTCGTTTTTTGCCGCGTATCGGTTCGGTGGCAAGTTTTATCAGGATGAGCTGCAGAAGAACGCGGACGAGTATGCACACGAACTCAGTGTCGGCAGCGAGTATCGGCGTCGAAATGACGCAGGAAACGAGCGGATCATTTTCAGTGCATTCAGCATTGCGCAACGGGATGGAACCTATTACGACCGTGACGATGGCGCAGTACCCGTCGTCGATGGAGAGGAAATCGGCGAGCGCATGAACTACATGCGCTACGGTCCGGAAATCTGGTTCCGCCAGTCATTCGAACGCTTCTCGTTCGGTGGCCGCGGCAAGGGACAGCTGTGGAACTACGATGAAACCACAGTCGTTCCGGAGTATGACCACCAATACGTATTGCTGGGCCTGAATGCACAGTACCGGTTCACGAGATCATCGCTGCTGCGCATAACGGCTGATGCCTACAATCGCCATTTCGGGACTCGCCCGTCATTTGAACTCGACGGCACCCAGCCGCTGGGCAACGAGCCGGTGAAGTACGATTACCTTGATCTCGGTATCACCGCACGCCAGCGAATTACGCGACACATGTGGTTTGGCGTGAACTACGTTCGCACCGACAGACGGGACAAGCACGTTGGCTACAACGACTACGTCCGCAACAGCTACGGCGCCGATTTTCACCTGAGCATAGGTAGCCGCTTCGACCTTGATGTCGCGGCAATTTACGAAGTCTACGACTACCCCAGCGCTTTCGCTTTTCACAATCCGGCGGCCGGTCGCAAGACCATGGACCGTACCATAGGCACCGCCACGGCAGACTTTCGACTAACGCAGCACCTGAGTCTGTTGGCAACCGCGACCTATCAGGACGTCGCATCAAATGACACGCGCCTGGCATATAATCGCAACCAGATCGAATTGAGCATTCGTTGGGAGCAATAGTTCAGTGAGTCTCAAGTATGCGGCCCTGGTGGCCGCCATGTGCCTGTTCACCCCTGCGGCAGGAGAAACGGCCGAAAACACTTCGAAAGTCGAATTGACACCTTTTGCTGCGTACCGGTTCGGCGGAACCTTCGACGTAACGGACACCGATACCAGCTACAAAATGGAAGACTCTCCGAGTTACGGCCTGCTTATCAACATCCGGCAACAGCCCAACACGCAGTGGGAAATCCTGTACGCGCAACAGCAAAGCGACGCGAGCTTCAGCGATACGTCGGCCGGCATCTCGCGGGTCGACGTCAACCTGCAAACCCTGCAGGGCGGCGGCACCTACCAGTGGGAGGGTGACACGATCCGACCCTATCTCGCGATGACGCTCGGTGGCACGAAGATCAAGACCACCGCCACGGGCGCCAGCCAGAGCGACACTTTCTGGTCCGGATCGATAGGCGGTGGCCTGCAGATCATGCCGAACGACCACTTCGGAATTCGGCTGGAGATTCGTGCCTACGGCACCCTGATGGACTCGAACACCGACATCTTCTGCCGCACCGGACCGAATCAGGCCGTCTGCGCCGTTCGCCTCGACGGAACGCTGCTGACGCAGGTCGAGACGCTGGCCGGAATCGTCCTCCGCTTCTGATCCTCGTCGCCAACGGCGCTGGCCGCCGTTGTAATCACTGCACCACGCCGGGCTTCCACCACTCGAACGACACCCGGTACTTGGTCACGCGGCCGGCACCACGCCGGGTATGTCTCTCACTCGGAAAGCCAAACTCGCTCGAGACACACACCGGCATGTCGCCGGCCACCGATCAGCGAAGCACGGTCGACCATCGTCGCTCCGGGCGAAGGATGCCTGGTAAGTCTTTCCGGGACCGTCGCCCGCAGGGATGCGGGCGCCGAGCCTACAGGGATGTATTCACGGCGTGTCCCGGAAAGACTTACCGGGTGTCGTTCGCCTCATGGAACCCCGGTGCGGTGCCGGCCCTGTAGCAATTTGCCGGGGGTCCCGCAGATGCCGTTGCTGTGATTGCGCGGGAGTTTTGCTGCGGGTTGACGGCGAGCTATCTCTGGTAGACTGCGCCCCCCATGGACGTCACTCCCATCCTCGAAAATCTCAACGACGCGCAGCGATCGGCGGTCACTGCGCCGCCGGAGCCGCTGCTGGTCATCGCCGGTGCCGGCAGCGGCAAGACCCGGGTACTGACGCATCGCGCCGCGTGGCTTATCGATGTCGAAGGGATTTCGCCGCAGAGCCTGCTGGCCGTGACATTCACGAACAAGGCTGCTGCCGAGATGCGCGGTCGTATCGAGTCACTGCTCAATATGCCCGTCAATCACCTGTGGATAGGCACGTTTCACGGGCTGGCGCATCGCCTGTTGCGGCGGCACTGGCAGGAAGCGAAGCTGCCGCAAAACTTCCAGATCATCGATTCCGACGACCAGCTGCGACTTATCAAGCGATTGCTGAAGAATCTGCAACTCGATGACAGCCGCTGGGTGCCGCGCGAGATTCAGTACTTCATCAATGCACAAAAAGACGAGGGCTTGCGGCCGCAGCATATCGACGACGACAACGACCCGAACCGCCGCCAGTTCATTGCCCTCTACAGGAATTATCAGGAGGTCTGTGACCGTGGCGGCCTGGTGGATTTTGCGGAG
>JAOUGX010000042.1 GCA_029865385.1 Gammaproteobacteria bacterium | reverse complement strand
TTTTCGAACCGGTACGTAGGGTGATGCGCGGCGTAGGTGTGGCTGAACAGCGGCGACGCAATCATCTCGACGCCGTCGGTGCCCTGGTCGACGAGGAACAATGCATCTTCATTCTCGCCGTCCACCTTGGCCTGGAACCAGAAGAAGTCGGCCAGGTTGGCACTCGTGACGTACCACTTTTCGCCGTTCAGAACGTAGTGCTTTCCATCGCGGACCGCTGTCGCTTCCAAACCTGCAACGTCGGAGCCCGGGCCGGCTTCGGTTATCGCGTAACAGTCCTTTCGCTTGCCGTGCATCATCGGCAGGATGAATTCGTCGATCTGCTTTTCGCTGCAGGCTTCGAACATCCAGCTCTGCGGCTCGGAGAAGCACCAGGAGAGCGCGTTGGTGACGCGCCCGAGCTGCTCCCAGACCGCCACCTGTTCGGTCATCGACAATTCCAGTCCGCCGTGTGACTTCGGCACATCCATGGCCGAGAAGCCCAGCTCGATCGCACGCTTCTTGTTGCGTTTGGTGATTTCCTCCGGCAGTACGCCACCGTTCAGTTCCGCCTCGACTTCGTGCGGCTGCAGGTATTTGTCTGCATACTCACGTGCCTTCTTTTGCCAGGCGAGCGCACTCGCGTCCAATTCGATTTTCAATGTTCGTCCTCGGATCTTATTCGTAGTGTTCGGGGAATACGGCACGCAGGTAACTGTAAACGGCATCCATGGCCTGATCCCTGTCGAAGGTCTTGGGGCTGACGAGTGCTGACAGCCAAAGTCCGTCGGTCATGGATTGCAACGCATCGGTCGCGGCAGCGGCCGTGATCTGCCGGTATCCGCCTTCCTTGATAATCGTGTCGCAAAGGCCTTCGATGACCGAGTCGTAAACGCTGTCGTATGTGTCGCATACTTTCTGGTAGGTAGGAACGGTTTTGACCTCGCCCCAGAACGAAAACCAAACGGCCAGTTTCTGCCGGTCACAAATCGACGGCTTCAGGTCCATCTCCATCAGTGCGAGCAGTTTTTCCGCGGCTTCCGGGCCCGACTTTGCCTGCGTCGCTTCGAATTGCGATTTGTAGTCTTCGGCGATGAACTGCAGCGTTTCGTTCAGCAGGTTCTCCTTGCTGTTGAAGTGCAGGTTGACGATGCCCTGCGAAAGCCCTGCTTCCTGTGCAACGTCGCCAAGCGTGGTGCTGCCGATGCCCTTGCGGGCAATACATTTGACCGTAGCTTCAATGAGTTGCACTCGCCGCTCTTCCTTTGTTGCGGTGCGGCGGCTGCTTTTGGTGGCGATGGCGGCCAAATTCGAGTCCTGGAGCGGATTTCACGTATCAATCGCGCAAAACCGCCGGGCATAGGGGATCGGGGACCCATATCCTGCCACAATCTGAATGAATACTCATTCATTTTCTGGCGTCCAATCGGCCCTCCGTGAGACTATTCATGCCTGTAACGATACATGGAGGATTTATGCGTACCCTTACGAAGTCCAACCAGCAGTTCAAAAAAGCAATAACAAAGCTGCCGCTTGGCGTTTCGTCCAACTTCAGGTATTGGGGCGACGAAAAGACGATCTATGCGAAGCGCGGCAAGGGCGGCCGCATCTGGGACATAGACGATAACGAATACATCGATTACCGCCTGGCTTACGGCCCGGCGATTCTAGGCTATGCCGATCCGCGCGTCGACGAAGCGGCGCGTGCAGGAATGGAAGTCGGGGGCGTATTCGCCCTTGCAACGGAGCTGGAGTACGAAGTTGCGAACCGGATCAGCAAAATGGTTCCGGCTGCGGAGCTTGTCAGGTTCTCGAATTCAGGAACCGAAGCGGTAATGGCGGCACTGCGTGTGGCTCGCGCTTACACGGGCAAGGACGGACACATCGTTCTTGAAGGTGGTTACCACGGCGTATTCAATGAAGTGCTGTGGTATGCCGACGTCGAGGAATGGGAGCCGGCCGACGGCGAGCCTGAAGTGGTTTCCTATAGCGAGGGCGTGCCGGAGATCACCCGGCGGCTGTTCCACACCGCGCCGCTGAACGATGCCAATGCGATTGAGGACGTTTTCAGGAAGCATGCCGACAAGATCGGTGCGTTCCTGATCGAGCCGATCATGGGCAATTGCTGCGGCATAGCGGCGACGCAGCAATACATGAAGGACATTCGCGCGTTGTGCGACAAGCACGATGTGCTTTTGATCATCGACGAGGTAAAGACCGGTTTCAGGGTTGCCAAGGGCGGCGCGCAGGAGCTTTACAACGTAAAAGCCGATCTGTGTACCTTTGCCAAGGCCGTGGCAAACGGCTATCCGATCTCGGTACTGGCGGGTCGCGAAGATGCGATGCGTTGCATCGGCGATGGCGTCGTGCACGGTGGTACCTTCACTGCTCACTCGGTTTCGCTGGCGGCCGCCAACAAGACGCTGGAAATACTCGATGAGACCGATGCGCTGGCGAAGATCGAGCAATACGGCAAGTCTCTGCAACGCGGCTTGAGCAAGATTCTCACGTCGCGCGGTATCCGGCACAGCTTTGCGGGCCATCCGTCGATGTCGGGTTTGTTTTTCAATGAAGAAGCGCCAATAGACTACAGAGCGTGGCTCGATTCAGATTACGAGTTCTACGATACGATGGCGCCGGAGCTGCACGAACTCGGCATTCTTGTCGAGCCCGATTCGCGCGAGCCATGGTTCATGTGCGAAGCTCACGATGTGAAATGTCTGGACGAAACTCTGGACAAATTTGAGCGTGCAGTGGACATTACATTGAAGAAATTGCCACCGGTCAGCAAAAAAACAATCACCGGATAAAGTCAATTGGGCTGACCATGCGGTGGTCTGTAATGACCGCCTGCAGCCTTTTCTTATTTTTCAGCGGGGCGCCACCGATCGATGAAAACTTATGACGCAATAGTGATCGGTTCCGGTCATAACGGTCTGACGAATGCAGCATTTCTTGCCAAAGCCGGCCTGGACGTACTGTGTGTCGAGAAGAACGACTACATCGGCGGGGCGTCGGTAAGCCGGAATCTGCACAAAGACTGGATCTACTCCAATTGCTCCTATGTTTGCAGCCTGTTGCGGCCGGAAATCTTTCGCTCGCTGGAGCTGCACCGGCACGGCCTGCAGATCACTCCTTACGGCGGATCGACAACGTTCCTGGAAAACGGCGACTACTACGGATCCTACTGGGATGCCGAGGTTTCGTATCGTGAAAGGGCGCGCTTTTCGAAACACGATGCCGACGCGTACAACCGTTATTCGACCGATACCATGCGCCAGTGTCGATTCATTCGCGATTTCCTGTTGCGAACGCCGCCGGACCCGACATCCTTCAAACCCAAGGACATTCGTGAACTGATTCTGCTCGGCCGGAAGTTCATGGACATGGGCGAAGACCGGATGTACGAGACGATCCGCTTCTGGACCATGAGCGTCGCGGAATACCTGGACGAGTATTTCGAGACCGACGTCATCAAGACCGCCTTGTCGGGTAGCGGCATCATCGGCACCGCGCTCGGCATTCATTCGCCGGGCACCGCTTACGTGCTGCTGCACCACTACATGGGCGAAGTGGACGGCAACGCCGGCGCATGGGGGTTTGCGCGCGGTGGCATGGGCGCCGTAGCGAAATCGATTGCGGGTGCGTTTCAGGGCTACGGCGGCGAATTGCGCACCGACGCCGGCGTCGAAAAGATTGTTGTAAAGAACGGAAAGGTGAAAGGCGTTGCATTGACCAGCGGCGAGGAAATCGATGCGCGCGTGGTCGTTTCAAATATGGACGTGAAGCGCACCTTCATCAATTGCATGGACGAGAGCGACCTGGATCCCGAGTTCTATCATCGGGTCAAGAATTTCAAGAGCCGCGGCTCGTCAGGCAAGTTGAACATAGCATTGAACGGTTTGCCGACGTTCCCGGCCCTGCCGAAAGGCAGTTCGCTGATGTTCAGCGATATGCACTTCATCGATTCGATGGAGCGTATGGAACGCGCCTACGACGACTGGAAGGACGGTACCTGGTCGAAAGACCCTTACGTCGACATGCTCATTCCGACGCTGGTCGATCCCACCATGGCACCGCCCGGCAAGCATTTCATGAGCTGTTTCGTGCAGTATTGCCCGCCGCAAATCGAAGGCAGGCGCTGGAAGGATGAGGAAAGGGAAGCCTTCGGCAAGACCGTGATCGACCAGATTGCAAAGCACAGCCCGGACTTCAAGAGCCTCATTGAGCATGTCGAGATTCGCACGCCGCAGGATATCGAAGACCAGATCGGCATTACCGAGGGCAATATTTTTCACGGCGAGCTGACCATGGATCAGCTGCTGTTCAATCGCCCGGTCCCCGGATACGCGCAATACCGTGCGCCGGTTGCGGGACTTTACATGTGCGGATCGAGCACGCACCCCGGCGGTGGAGTGATGGCGGCGCCTGGCGCGAACGCCGCCCGCGAAATCCTGTTCGACCTGAACCGGCACAACACCGTACCGGAGAACTTCGGCGATGACTGATCGATACGATGCAATTGTAGTTGGAGCTGGTCACAACGGCCTGGTGTGTGCTGCGTTGCTCGGAAAAGCGGGCCGCAAGGTGCTGGTCCTCGAGGCAAACAGCCAGGTCGGTGGCGCTGCGGTCACTCGCTCGTTTGCGGACGGATACTCGGTATCGGCCTGCGCGCACCTGCTGTACCAGCTGCAACCGGAAGTGCGCAAGGACCTGGGATTGCAGTTCGCGCTGGCAGCAGACGATATCGGGACCATCGCATTGTCCGCCGACGGCAAGCATGTTCGATACAGCGGAGAAAATGTACACGGTGTAAGCGATGCGGATTCGAAAAGCTATCGCGATTTCCACAAGCGCATGTCGCGTTTTGCGGCGCTACTGCGTACCTATCTGAACAAAGCGCCGCCGCGCCTCGGAACGAAAGACAGGAAGGACCTGTTCACGCTGGCGCAACTCGGCCTCGATGTGCGACGCCTGGGTCGCAAGGAAATGCGCGAGTTCCTGCGCCTGATCGGTATGAACATCTACGATGAAGTCACCGAGCGATTCGACAGCAAACTGCTGAAAGGCGCTCTGAGTTTCGACGCGGTTCTCGGTACGCATCTCGGTCCGCGGTCACCGAACACGATCCTGACCTACCTGTACAGACTGGCTGGCAGCGGCGGCCGCTTGGCGGCGCCCGCCGGCGGCATGGGCAGCGTCAGCGAGGCGCTGGCGCAGGTGGCGCGCGAAAAGGGCGTCACCATTCGCACCGCAATGCCGGTCAAGCGAATTGTGGTAGAGAACGGTCGCGTTACCGGCGTCGAATCGGAGGGTGGCGAAACGTTCTCGAGCCATACGATCATCTCCAATGCCGACCCGAAATCGACTTTGCTGTGCCTTGTTGGCGCAAAGCACGTTGAAACGGGATTCACGCGGCGTGTAAACAACATTCGCATGCAGGGCAATGCGGCGAAATTGCATCTTGCACTGGATGGATTGCCGGTCGTGAACGGCCTCGAGAAAAAGGATTTTGCTTCGCGGTTGTTGATAGCGCCGGACGAAAACTACGTCGAGAGATCCTTCAATCCGGCGAAGTACGGGGAGACTTCGCCGCAACCTGTACTCGAAATTACAGTTCCGAGTTTCCGCGACAGCTCGCTTGCGCCGACCGGCAAACACGTCATGTCGGCGATCGTCCAGTACGCGCCATACAAACTGAAAGATGGTTGGGACGATAAAAAACGCGATGCTTTCATGAAAACCGCCGTTTCAAAGATCGCTCAATACATGCCCGATATTGAAGGGCGTATTAGCGCGTCGGAGATGCTGACGCCGGCCGATATCGAACGCGAATTCCATATCAGTGGCGGGCACTGGCATCACGGCGAGCTGACGCTCGACCAGTTTCTGTTCGTCAGACCGGTCGGCGGGGCCGCGCAGTATGCAATGCCACTGGACGGTCTTTACTTGTGCGGCGCCGGCACTCATCCGGGTGGCGGTGTCAGCGGCGCGGCAGGGCGTAATGCCGCCAGGGTCATACTCAGCCGGGAGAAATCAGCATGAGCGTGCAGCAGGTCGATCAGGGCAGATTGCAGTCGCCCTTCTATCCGCGATACAAGGCGCTGGACCGGCTGGATACCTGGCATACGTGGAAGGGATACACCAGCGCCGATGCGCTGTTCGATGGCGAGCTCGAATATTTTGCGATCCGCAACAGCTGCGCCGTGTTCGACCTGACGCCGATGACCAAGTACCGGATAACCGGCCCGGATTCGCTGGACTACATAGATCGGCTGGTCACGCGCGACATGCGCAAGATTGCCGCGGGCCGCGTTGCTTACGCCGTGTGGTGCAACGACCAGGGCCAGGTCATCGACGATGGCACGATATTTCACTTGCGTGACGGCGAATACCGCCTGTGCTCGCAGGAAAGGCATCTCGCGTGGCTGACAGCCGCAGCCATTGGCTTCAACGTGACCATCAAGGAAGAGACGGCGGATATCGCGGCGCTTGCCGTGCAGGGTCCGACCTCCTACAGCGTCATGAAGAATCTCGGGCTCAAGGGTATCGAGAATATGAAGCCTTTCGGGCTGATGCATTTCGACTTCCAGGGCTCGGAGATCATGGTGTCGCGCACCGGATTCACCGGCGATCTCGGTTACGAACTGTGGCTCGAGCCGGGCAAGGCGCTGGATCTTTGGGACGCACTGTTCGAAGCGGGCAAACTGCACGGCATCACCGCGATGGGAACCCACGCGCTCGAGCAGGCGCGAATCGAGGCCGGTTACCTCGCCGCCTACGAGGAGTTTCTTCCCGCCGACGAAACCATTCGCACCGGCCGGTCCCGCTCGCCTTTCGAGCTGGGACTCGACTGGCTGGTCGATTTCAAGAAACCGAATTTCAATGGCCGCCGTGCGCTGGCCGAAGAAAAGCTGAATGGCTCGACCTGGCGGCTGGTCAAGCTGGATATCGAAGGCAACAAGCCGGCACATCACTCCTACGTTTATGCGAAGCCGAGGAAGAACAAGAAGGAAATCGGCTTCATTACATCGGCGGCGTGGTCGCCCATTTGCAAGCAGAATATTGCGCTGGGTTCGGTGCGCATGCCGCACGGCAAGGTCGGCGATTCGGTCTGGGTCGAGGTGTATTACCAGCGCGAGATGCACTGGTCGAAAGTGATGGCCGAGGCAAAGGTCGTCGACAAGCCGTTCTGGTTTCCGCCGCGAAGGGGCGCCACACCCCCGGGCCCGTATTAAACGCGCCGGAAAACCCCCTTGAAGCACCGGCTGGACCCTCTGCTCAGGCCGAAATCCGTTGCGATCGTCGGCGCGTCGCGGACCAAAGGCACTATCGGCTACTGGTCGCTGAAAAACCTGCTGAAAGGCGGGTACCGTGGCCGGGTGTTCCCGGTCAATCCGCGTTACGAAGAAGTGCAGGGCGTTCGCTGCTTCGCCGACCTCGCATCGCTTCCCGAAATCCCGGACATGCTGATGCTGGGGGTCGGCGATCACCGCATCGAAGCGGTGCTGGACGAGGCGATAGCGATCGGCATCCCCGCCGCGGTGCTGATGTCGACACTGGTGCTGGACCAGGACTCAAGTCCGTCGCTCAAGGAGCGCGTGCAGCAGAAGGTTTGCGACGCCGGCATGCTGGTTTGCGGTGCGAATGGCATGGGCTTTTACAATATTCGCGATCACGTCTGGGCCTGCGGATTCGACAGCCGTAAGCACGAGCCTCCCGGCAATGTCAGCCTTATAAGCCATTCCGGCTCCGGAATGTCGGGACTCATCGATTGCGAAGAGCGCATTCGCTTCAACTTCGCCTGCTCCGGTGGCAACGAACTCTGCGTCACGATGGATCAGTACCTCGACTTCGTGCTGGACTTGCCGGAGACACGCGTGGTTGGCCTGTTTGTCGAGACAGCTCGTGATCCAAAAGGATTCCGCGCGGCCTTGCAGAAAGCGAACGATCGCAGGATACCCATTGTTGCTCTTAAAGTGGGCCGTACCGAAAAATCGGCGCAGCTGACGGTATCGCACTCCGGTGCAATCGCCGGTGATGATGCAACCTACGATGCGCTGTTCGATCGTTACGGTGTGCAGCGCGTTCGCGACATGGACGAACTGGCCACGGCGCTCATCCTGTTTGCGGAACTGCATCCGGTTGGCGCCGGTGGCGTGGTATCACTGCACGATTCCGGCGGCGAACGTCAACTGATGATCGATCTGTGCGACGAAGCCGGCGTCGAACTGGCCGAGCTCACCGCGGCAACAGTCGCTGCATTGCAGGACGTACTGGATCCGGAATTGCCCGCGGTGAATCCACTCGATGCCTGGAGTCGCGGTGGACCGGATGCCGGCAAGCAAATGACGGATGCACTTTCGCTGATGATGCAGGATCCGGGTGCATCGATCGGCGTCGTCGCGCACGATCGCGCGCCGGACGGTTTTGTCTATGGCAGCTATATTGAATACATGCGAGTTGCGCAGGAACGTACTGGAAAACCGGTTGCACTTGTCGGCGCACGCCAGGGAACCGGTTGCGATGAAAGGGTAGTCACGAGTACACACGCCGGACGGCCGGTGTTGGACGGATTGCCGTCATTTCTGCGTGGCGTGCGCGCGTTGTTCGACTACCGGGATTTTCTCTCCGCAGAGCGCCGGAAACTGCAGGCGCCTCCTGCCTGGGCCACGCAAAAATGGCGTGAAATGCTGGCCGGTGGCATGACCCTGGATGAGGTGAATTCGCTGATGTTGTTGCGAGACTTCGGCCTGTCCACGATACGCTGCGAGATTGCGACCAACGAGGCAGAAGCCATAGAAGCCGCCAACAGGGTGGGCTATCCGCTGGCCCTGAAAACAGCCATGCCCGGCATGCTGCATAAGTCGGAACACGATGGGGTTTTTCTCGGCATTTCGAATCAGACGCAGCTGATCGCCAAGTACAATGACATGCTGCAACGGCTGGGTTCTCGCGCGCTGCTTGCGCCGATGGCGGCGAAAGGTGTCGAAATGATTCTCGGCCTGCGACGCGACCCGCAGTTCGGTCCGGTGGTGCTGTTCGGTTTCGGCGGCACGCTGGCTGAGGTGCTGAAAGACGCAGCGTTCGCGCTGCCGCCTTTCGATAGCGCTTATGCGAGACGCCGGCTGGATAACCTGAAACTGCGCGCTTTGCTGGACGGTGTACGCGGCAGCGAGCCTGCCGATATCGATGCGTTTTGCGATCTCGCATCGCGATTTTCCGTCATGGTGGACGCGTTGCGGGACGAGCTGCAGGAAATCGACGTAAATCCACTCATTGTCGCACCCGCCTCGGGCGCCGGAGAGTCCTGCGTAGCGGTCGACGCACTGGTTGTAGGACGAAGGGCAGGCTGAAATCCCTCGATCAAATGACGACGATTGAATACATAAGTCACGAAAGCATTGCGGAGATTCGCCTCAACCGGCCGCAGAAACTCAACGCAATTGACAGCGCTATGCTCGACGGTCTCGCCGATGCATTGGACCGCGCGGAAGCCGACGGTGATGTTCGTGCCATCCTGCTCAGCGGAGAAGGTCGTGCGTTTTCCGCCGGATTCGATCTCGATATCGGCAAACCAGCGGCCGGCGTGTCGCAGATCGAGCACACGAAAAGAGAGTTGCAACGCGACTATGACCTGATCCTTCGCTTCTGGGATTGCCCCAAACCGACCGTTGCCGCGGTGCATGGCTATTGCCTCGGAAGCTCGATGGAGATCTCCGCGGTTTGCGATGTCACGATCTCGTCGGACGACTGCCTGTTCGGCGCGCCGGAAGTTCGCTTCGGCAGCGGAATCGTTTGTATGATCCTGCCGTGGATCATCGGCTTGAAAAATGCAAACGAATTGTTGCTCGGTGGCGATGCGAAAATCGACGCATCACGCGCAGCCGCTATGGGGCTCATCAACAGGGTCGTGCCGGCAGGCGACTTGACGACGAATGCCATGGCGATGGCCCGGCAACTTGCAGAAAACGATGCAACCGCCGTGCAGTTGACGAAACAAGCCATCCACCGGAGCCTCGAAATCGCCGGCTTGCGTGAGGCACTGGCGCAGGCCCTCGAAATCGACAAGCAGATAGAGACCAGGGGCCGGTCCGCGTGATCACGATTTTCTCCGACGATCACGAACAACACAGCGGGCTGCTTGAAGCGAACGGCGACGTATTCGTCGCAAGCCCCGAATGTCCGGAAAGGGCAAATGAAATCTCTCGGACAATTCGTGAATCGGGCATCGGCGAGATGCGCGCGCCGCGCGCGTTCGAGGATCGCAGGATCACCGCGGTACATTCGCCGGCGTATTTTCGGTTCCTGCAGCAGGCATGGAACGACTGGCAAGCGGAGGGCAGGAAAGGCAGTAATGCGCGTCCGCAGGCCTATGCGGGCGGCGAGATGCGCGAGGTCGAACCGCGCTCGATTGCGGGCAGGCTGGGCCGTTATGCTTTCGACGACAGCGCGCCGTTCGTTGCCGGCAGCTGGCGGGCGATCCGGCGCTCTGCAGACATCGCGCTGACGGCGGCGGATATCGTCCGATCCGAAAAGCAGCACGTTTTCGCACTTTGCCGTCCGCCCGGCCATCACGCGTCGCGCGAGCGCGCCGGCGGCTACTGCTACCTGAACAACGGCGCAATAGCAGCGCAATTTCTGCGCGATGCGGGTGCGAAGAAGGTTGCCGTGCTCGACATCGACTACCACCACGGCAACGGCACCCAGAGTATTTTCTATCAAAGGAATGACGTTCTGACAGTCTCCCTGCACGCGGACCCAAGCGACGAATACCCGTATTTTTCAGGTTACGAAGACGAGCCTGGCGAGGGCCGCGGGCAGGGATTCAATATCAATTTTCCACTGCCGCTAGGCACGAAATGGAAAGCCTACGAGAAGGCACTGCAGGATGCGCTGGCGCGAACCAGGGGTTTTGCGCCGGACGGTCTTGTCGTCGCGCTGGGGCTCGATACCTTTGCAGACGACCCGACCACGCGTTTCGGCCTGGCAACGGAGGATTATCTCGCGATGGGCAAAACCATCAGCACAATGGGGTTGCCGGTACTGACGGTGCTGGAAGGCGGTTATGCTGTCGCCAACATCGGGCGCAACGCGCTGGCATTCCTCAAGGGCATCGAAGCGGCCTGAAAGCAGCAGACATCGGGAATACGCAATGAAAAATCTCCGCGCAATACTTTTTGACTGGCCAACAGCCTGCCTGCTGGCCGTTTCGGCCGCTGTTCATGCAGCCGGCGACGTCACCGAGAAGCGAGTGCTTGCCGAGTCCGGAAAAGGAACCAACTGGTTTCTCAAGGGCGGCAACTTCGATGGCGAGCATTTCAGTCCGCTTGCCGACATAAGCCGGTCAAACGTTGCCGATCTCGGGCTTGCGTGGGCGAGCGAGATTCCCGCCCCCGACGGCATCTCGGCGACGCCGATCGTTGTGGACGGCGTGATCTATTTTTCAGCCGCGTATTCCGTTGCGTTCGCCGTCGATGCGAAAAGCGGAAAGATCTTGTGGAGCTTCGATCCGGACGTGCGCGCGGCGGTGGCGACGATGCCTAGAATGTCCTGGCTCGCGCGTGTCAATCGTGGTGTTGCCGTATGGGACGGAAAGGTTTTTGTGACGACGGCAGACTGCCGCCTGATAGCGGTCGATGCGGCGAGCGGCAAGGAACTCTGGTCGAAAAAAACCTGCGATCCCGCCCAGGGCTACGGCATTTCGGATTCGCCTTACGTTGGCGGCGGCAAGGTTTTTGTCGGCAATGCCGGCTCCGAATCGCACCAGAAAACGCGCGGCTATGTGACAGCATACGACGCGGATTCCGGAAAACAGTTGTGGCGTTTCTTCATCGTGCCGAGTGACAGGCCGGAGGAAAACACGAGTGCCGCGATGAAGTTGGCCGCAAAGACATGGTCCGGCACGGCACTGGAGGAGTATGGCGGTGGCGGCAACAGCTGGAACGAAATGACTTACGACGCCGGTTCCGGCCTGCTGTTTTTCGGCACCTCCGGCGCGGTGCCCTATGTGCATTCTCTTCGCAGCCCGGACGGCGGCGACAACCTTTTCCTGTCGTCGGTGGTCGCCGTCAACGCGAGCAGCGGCGAATACGTCTGGCATTATCAGACCGTGACCGAGGACAGCTGGGATTACAACGCCACGATGAACATCGTGCTGGCCGATCTCGAGATCAATAAGGAAAAACGCGAGACGTTGTTGATCGCACCGAAGAACGGCTTCTTTTACGTGCTCGACAAATTGACCGGTGAGCTTCTGTCCGCCGAGAAATATGCCAAGGTCAACTGGGCTACCCATATAAATCTGGAAACCGGGCGCCCGGTCTACGACCCGGCGGCGGAATTCTGGAATCTGGCCGAGGGCGAATCCGCCGCGATCTGGCCGAACATGTGGGGCGCGCACAGCTGGAACCCGATGGCCTGGCATCCCGGCGAAAAACTCGCCTATATCCCGGTAGTGGATATTCCGAGCATCTCCACGAACTGGGGCGGGGACGATTACAGCGATACGCTCGAAATGATGACCGAGGTCGACGGCAAACCCTTCGGTCCGGGCAAACTGGTGGCCTGGGATCCACTCAGCCAATCGGCGCGCTGGAGCGTCGATCGGGAGTTTCCGTTCAATGGCGGCGTGCTTGCAACCGCCGGAGGGCTCGTGTTCCAGGGTGATGCGCTGGGCGCGTTCGAGGCATTCGACGCAACCAGCGGAAAGTTGCTATGGCGGGTCATGACCGGCTCGGCCATCACCGCGGCACCCGTCAGTTACAAAGTCGACGGCAAACAGCAGGTTCTTATTCCGGTAGGCGCCGGCGGTGGCGTGCAGTTCGCGTACCCGGAACTTCACGCCGGAGATCGCCCGCAAGGGCCGACCCGCCTGATGGCGTTCACCCTCGGCAGCGACCGCGAGGTGCCGTCAGTTGCGATCGTGCCGCGGGAGCTGCCGGATCAACCGGCGTTGACGGCGAACGACGAGCAAATAGAAGAAGGCCGCTGGCTGTACGCCGACAATTGCGGCAGCTGCCATGGCAAGAATGCGGTCGCCCGTTACGGCGGCAGCGTGCCCGACCTCAGGTATTCGTCCAGCGACGTCCATGCAAGCTGGCCCGCGATTGTCATCGGCGGCAGCAGGAGCGCAAACGGCATGCCGTCGTTTCCGCTGGAGGCCGGTGAAGCGGAAGCGATACGAAACTACCTGTTGTCCTTATCGGTGCAACTGCGCAAAGCTGCAACCAGTAGCGCCCAATAACCGGTCCGGAGATTCGTAAATGGATATCGGCACAGCACTTCGTGAGCTCGGTCCCGTCGACATCGACGCGCTGCGCGATGCCATCCTTTCGCAGGACGACGCGGCCTGGAAGGAAGACCAGTACCGGCAGGAAGCATTCGAGGAACATCGCGCTACTGAATCCATCGTCATGCTGTTCGTCGATCTGGAGCGCTGGCCCGAAATCGTCGTCAAGAAAGAACCCGGCTGGCCCAGGCTTGCAGACGCGGCGCTGCCGCTGATGAACGACATCATCAGCCGGCACTATCCGCCCGGTGGCACCGTGATTCGCGCGATGGCAGCCAAGCTACTCGCCGGCGGAAAAATCACGCCGCACTACGACCAGCACCCGTCCTTTCATCGAGGTCACCGCATTCACGTGCCGATCACGGCCAACTCGAGGGTGCGATTCATGATCGATGGCCAGCCCTACCAGTTCAAAGTCGGCGAAGCCTACGAAATCAACAACCAGAAAATGCATTCAGTCATGAACAAGGGCAAGGAAGATCGCATCAACTTCATCTTCGACTACGTACCGAAAGACCAAATCGGCTGACATATCCCGAAAAAGGGGCCGCAAAAAAGGGGCCGGATACATTTTTCGAAAAATGTATCCGGCCCCTTTTTTGCGGCCCCTTTTTCGCTTTTTCGGGCGACGGACAAATTTGCCGTCGATCAAAGTACGGACTTCAGGACTTCCTTCAGGTCGTCGAGGTATGGCTCGTAGTTTTTCCAGAAGCCGATCGCGTCCGTGTAGATCGGTTGGCGGACCTGTTCCGAGCTGGCGGTGTTGACCGGGCGCGAGCTCAAGTGAAAATTCAGGCAGGCGTCTTCGAACGGCAAGCCGCAGTGCTGCAGGATTCTTCGCAACTCCGTTTCCAGGTCGTTGACAACGACTTCGTACTGCACCCGAAGTATGCGTCCGGGCAGCACGGAGTCCCAGTGCTGCATGATGCGGATGTACTCGACGTAGTATTTTCCGAGCTCCTGCAGGTCGTAGGACTGGTTCTTTCCCTGCGCGAACAGCTGCCTGTAGTTGCCGATGCAGGTATCGAGCGGATTGCGTCGCGCATCGATGATGATGGCCTGCGGCAGCATCAGGTGGATAAAACCGATGTGCAGGAAATTGCCGGGCATCTTGTCGGTAAAAAAGGGAGCGTCCGGCGATCGGTGCGCAGCGCTGTGTTCCAGGTAGTCGTCGCCGAGTTTTCGCAGTTCGTCCGGGCTCATATCCGCGACTATTTTCGGATAGCGCGCATCACCCGGATCGGATCCGCCAAGCATTGCAGACAACATGATGACGTAAGGCAGCTCGCCGCAGCCGTCGACGTGGCTGTGGCTCGCCAGGATCTGCTCGATCAGCGTCGAGCCGGAACGCGGCATGCCGACGATAAATACGGGCTTCGGTTCCGGCGGTGCTGTGGTCGACAGTCGTCTGATGAGGTCGCTGTTGAACACCTCGATGCGGACGTTGTTTTGAGTCTCGATTTCGACCGGATCGTAACTGACAGTGCGGCGTTTCGCGGAATTGCCAAGCGAGTAATGTCGCCAGGCCTCGTCGTGATCCCCGTCGGCCTCGCAGGCGCGCGCCAGTGCAAAGTGCAAGGCGGCCAGAGATTCGTCGTTGTCCGCGGTTTTGTCCAGCAATGACTTCATCGTCTGCCGTTCGCTTGCCGAGAATTTCCGGCCTTTTATGCTGGCGAGATTCCACCAGGCGTCGCCAAGCTCCGGCTTGAGGCGGGTGCATTCGGCATAGGATGCGATCGCCGCGTCGCGCTCGCCGAGGATGCGCTGCATATGGCCCCGGCCCATCAATGCATGCACCTGTCCGGGCGCCAGTTCGAGGCAGCGATCGTAGGCGCGCAAAGCGTCCAGCGGTTTATTGACGATAGCCAGCGCGTCGGCCAGCATGCGATGCAATGTGGCCTGCGAGGGTTGCAGAGCGATTGCTTTTTCAAACAGCGAGACCGCTTCGTGGAAGCGGCTGCGTTCGACCAGGAACTCGGCCAGGTCGCTGTAACCCAGGTAGAATTCCGGAGCCAGCTGCAAAATTCGTCGCAGCAATCCCTCGGCAGCGGCATACCGCCCGTCGTCGCTCGCGATTTTTGCCAGCAATCGTGTCGCACGAATATTTTTCGGCTCCTTGCTGAGAATTTCTCCGCAGATTTTCTCAGCACGATCGGCGTGCCCTTCCTGTCGCAGTTTCGCGGCATCGGCGAGCGCCCGACCTGACGGCGACAACGCAAGGAACCGTTCCTGGACGGCATCGGCTTCTGCCTGCCGCCCGCTCCTGGCCAGTGCCGTTGCGAGCCCGAACAGTGTTGATGGCTGATTAGGGTTCAATGACGAGGCGGTCTCGAAGCAGGAAACCGCCGCCACCGGTTTGTTCGCGCGCAGATAAAGAGCGCCGAGATCTTCATGCGGCTTTGCGAATGCCGGTTCCAGTTGGATGGCGCGTTTCAAAAACAATTCGGCTTCACCGTGCTGGTCGCGTTTGAGCAGGATTGCGCCAAGCAAGCCGAGCAGGCTGACGTCATCCGGTGAGGACTGCAGCGATTTGCGGCACAGCTGTTCCGCCTGCTGGATCTGCCCGGAACTCACCAACGCGATGGCGTTGTCGATCGTTCTTCTTGCGTCCGCCTGTCCGGTCATCAGGATCCGCTGCGATTCTTGCGTTCGCCGGACGCTTCTACCGCGGCAGGAATCGTGGCCAGGTTTCGCGTGGGAATCAGGTGGGCACCTGCAATGCCGGGAATCTCGGCGAGTTGTTGCATTTGTTCAGCGCAAATCCGCACGCTCTCCTGTTCTTCATCTTCGGCCTGCTCGATGCGCTCGATGATACTGTCCGGAATATTTACATTGGGCCGGTTTTGGCACAGCCATCGCGCATCGGCGGCCGAACCGGGTATTGCCAGAGTTGCAAAGAGACTGATTCGACGCAGAAGTCCGCTTGCGACCAGGTGTTTCATGTAGGTTCGTATCACCGGAATGTCCATGCAAATATGTGTCAGGACAAACTGTACCCCGGCCTCCGTTTTCCGAAGCAGCGCCTTGGGTGTCCAACCCGGTTTCGGCGGGTGCGGCGTTACGACACCGCCGAGATAGAAGTCCGGCAGTGTGCGCAGCCGATCATCGGACTTGAGCTTTGATGCCATCGCAATCAGTTCGGCTGCATCAATGTCCAGCACGGCCTTAGGGCGCGGTGTGATTCCATCGGGAACCTTGGTGCCGCGAATCAACATGAGGCTGCTGACACCAAGCGCTGCCGCGCCGAGCAAATCACTCAACAGTGCAATGCGATTACGATTGCGGCAGGCCAGCTGAACGATGGGATCGATTCCATTGGCCAGCAAGAGGCTGGCAAGGGCCAGCGTCGACATGTGCAACTGGCCGAACTGGTTATCGGTTACCAGTACTCCATCGACATGGCCGGTCAGCAATTTCGCCGCCTCCCGAATCATTTCCGGGCTGGTTTCAGGTCTCAGGAATATCTCCGAAGAGACAGCAAAGTCCTGAGTGCGAGCCGCTTCTTTGAACGTTATCAATTGTCTGCCGGATTGGTCACTTTGAGCACGGACGAATATTGCACGCGCCGCGACATTTTTAAACGATTATTCCACGGATTGACGAGTCTGGTATCGCGGATCGACCTGTGATGAACTTTCGCTTCGGCAATCACCTGGTGGAATGCGGAGAGCATGGCCATTTCCAATCCAAATCGACAACGAACGATCTTTGATCGGGCGCAGGCGAAGCTGCGTTCCGGAGATGCCGGAGCTGCGGCTGACATCTGCGAACAGGGATTGAGCGAATTTCCCCAGGACGCCAACATCCTGTGTATGGCCGCGCAGGCGCGGCTGGCTTTAAAGCAGTTTGATGAGTCCAGGCGGCATGCTGAGGAGGCGATTCGCCTGTTTCCCGACTTCGCGGGGGCACACGATGTTTACGGTGACCTGCTGCTGGCGACCGGGCGTGCCGATCTTGCTGTCAGCGCTTACGAAAAAACCCTGCGTCTCGACCCGGCGCGTCCTGTAACTCTCGCAAAAATCGACAAAGCGCGAAGCTTGCTGGACGCGAACCCGCACGACGCGAGTGTCCGCGTAAGGCGGCGCCATATGGCGTTCGAACCGGAGATTCGCAAAGCCGAGCAGTTCACGGAGGACGGGGATCACAAAGAGGCAGAAAAAATTTACCGCGGTATCCTGAAGCAGGATCCCGACCATGTCGAAGCGGCCCGTTTGCTGGCTGGCGTTGCCGCGTTCCACGAACGTTGGCGTGATGCCGAAGTTTTTTTGAAGCGGGTGGTGACGCTGGCACCCGACTATGTACGGGCATGGGTCGATCTTGCGAATGTGCAGCGTGAAGCTGACAAATTCGACGACGCAATGGCAAGCGCGAACAAAGTGCTGGAACTGGCGCCGGATACGCCGGAATCATTCATGTTGTGCGCAAGCATTGTCGGCACACTGGACCAGCACGAAAGGGCAATCGAATTTTTCGAAAGTGCAATTGCCCTGGCGCCGGATAAGGCCAGCGCGCTGTCGGGTCTGGCGCACCATTTGAAAACTATCGGCCGGCAGGACGAGGCAATTGCCAGGTACAGAGCGTGTATCGAGTCGCGGCCGGATCACGGCGAAGCCTACTGGAGCCTGGCAAATCTCAAGACTTTTCGCTTCGAGGACGCAGAGGTGGACGCGATGGAGCGATTGCTGGACGGTGAGGGCCTGACCGACCTGTCGCGTTTACAGTTACACAACGCCCTCGGGCTCGAATATGAAGCTCGCGGAGACCCTGACAAGGCGTTCGCCAATTTCGAGCAATGCAATCTGATCCGGCGTCGCAGTGAGTCGTACGATCCTGTCGACACGGAAAACACTCATGACCACACTATCGAGTTGTTTACCTCCGAATTTCTCTCACAGACAGCAGCCGAAGCTGTTGAGCCAACGCCGATCTTCATCGTTGGCTTGCCACGCTCCGGATCGACGCTGATCGAGCAGATTCTGGCGAGCCACAGCCAGGTTGACGGCACCCGGGAGCTGGGCGATCTGTCAAAGTCGGTGCAGTCACAGCGGCGGCGTACGCAAAATATGGAGCGTTTTCCACGGGCGTTGGCAAAACTGAAGGCCCCTGGCTGGTCGGCAATCGGCAGGGAGTACATCAGGCGCACCGAGCGATTTCGCGCTGGTGCACCGTTCTTCGTCGACAAAAACCCGAACAATTTCCTGTTCACCGGCGTACTAAAATTGGCGATGCCGAATGCGAAAATTATCAATGCGCGCCGCCATCCGCTGGACAGCTGTCTCGGCACATTCAAGCAACTGTTTGCCACCGGCCAGCCCTTTTCCTACGATATGACGGAACTCGGCGAGTACTACCTGCAGTACCAGCGATTGATGGACCACTGGAACGAGGTTTTGCCGGGTTTCGTGCTCGACGTGAACTACGAGGACGTGGTCGCGGACCTCGACGGACAAGTAAAGCGAATACTGGAATTTTGCGGTTTGCCGTTCGAAGATGCGTGCCTGCGTTTTCACGAAACGGAACGGGCCGTCAGGACGGCGAGTTCCGAGCAGGTACGCCAGCCGATCTATTCAAGCTCGGTCAATCTGTGGCGCAACTACGAACCACACCTAGACACGCTGGTTCACATACTGGAACCCTTGCTGACAAAAATGCCTATGGCGTTGCAACCGACCCTTCTGTTGCAGCAGCAACGAAAACAATCGTAAGCCTTTGATTTTCAAATCAGAACCGCATAATTCGGCCATATTTGCGGCAAAAGTGGCATTTTCCTGCTTGAGCGGCCGCAAATTTGTTGTGGCGTAGTAGCAACAATTTGCCGCAAGGCTATATGCTTGCTTTCCGAGGCTTGTAGTTAACAGGTAACTGCAATAAATTCGGGAGAGTCTGAGCAAGCCAAAATGCCGTAAGAATTCGCAATTTATCGGGGGGAAGTTTTATGCAGGCACCATCGAAACTGACGATCACGCCCGTTACTGCAGCCGTCGCTGCAGCACTCAGTCCAGCCCAGGGGCTTCAGGCCCAGGAGGCGGCCGGCAGCAGAGGCGTCCTCGAAGAGATTGTCGTTACCGCGCGAAAGCGAACGGAGTCTGCACAGGAAATCCCGATTGCCATCCAGGCGCTCTCCCAGGACTCGCTGGCAGCGATGGGTGCGAAGTCGATGGAGGATTTCGCACGATTCATTCCGTCAGTGAACGTGGTGACCTACAGCAACACCTCAAGCGTCATCGTTTTCCGCGGCGCCATCACCGGCGCCGGCTACATCGCACAGTCGACCTCCTCTGTGTACCTTGATGAAATATCCATAACGACCACCGGCAGCCAGCCAAGCGTTCGCATGGTCGACATCGAGCGCGTTGAAGCGTTGTCCGGACCCCAGGGCACTCTGTACGGATCGGACGCACAGGCCGGCACGATGAAAATCGTTACCAACAAGCCGGACCCGAGCGGCTACAGTGCCGCGATCGATGGCGAAATTCGCGGCGGCGACCGAAGCGACATGAGTTACCGCGGCTCGCTGATGTTCAATGTGCCATTGGTTGAGGACAAGCTTGCGCTTCGGGTCGTGGGATACAACGACAAAGACGGCGGTTTCATTGACAATGTGTTCGGGCATACGCCCGACAGTTCCGCCTTGGCAGACGGGCCGGATTACCCGTCAGGTTTCGGCACACTCGATAACACGAAATCCATCGACGACCGCTGGAACGATGCCGAAGTTACGGGCGGGCGCGCCGCATTGCGCTGGGACATGAGCGACAAATGGTCGGCCACTGTGTCGGCGTCCGGGCAGAAAACCGACACCGGCGCAGACAATTACTACGACCCGTACGTCGGCGATCTGCAGACCGTCAAATTTCACGACGAGTGGACAGACGACAAGTTCTCGCTCTATTCGCTGACCCTGGACGGCGATCTTGGATTCGCGCAGCTGGTTTCCGCGACGTCGTACTACGATCGCGAACTGAACTACATGACGGATACCACTGCCTATACGCATTACTGGGCAGCGCAGCCGTTTTATTGCCACACGACGAATTACACGCAGGCGGATTACCCGTATTACTGGGAAGATCCGGCCACCGGTACCATCGTCTGGGCGCCCCAGTATTGCAATGCGACGACGGTGGAGGGCGACAACTTCCTTGCGTCCTTCCTGCACGCGCAGCAGGACAAATTCACGCAGGAAATACGCCTCTCGCATTCGGGCGATACGCTGGACTGGCTGGTCGGCCTGTACTACGAGAGCAGTAACGACGACTGGCAGTCATCGTTTTCCCAGTCGACGACCGGTGGCGACGGCAGCGTCAATGTCTACGACCAGTCGATTTCACGGCAATACTGGGAATGGTATTTCACAAACTACTACGGCACGCCAACCACCCTGCCGGGCACTACGTCGCACTGGTATTCGGAAAGCGCCACGGACTGGGAACAAAAGGCGGTGTTTGGCGAGGCGACCTGGCATATCAACGACCAGTGGGATCTGACCGTCGGCGGACGCTATTTCGACCGGACCAACACCCAGCGCTACCAGGTCAATCACCCGGGCGGCTTTGGCACGTTAGGCGAGCCGGATGTCTGGGATCCTGAGGCTCGTGATTATATTCTCACCAACGGTCAGCCACTGGGCCGAAAAGGCCAGGACAAGGAATTCATCCCCAAGGTCAGCCTGAGTTACTCCTTCGGTGATAATCAAATGGCTTACGGCCTGTACACGCAGGGCAAGCGACCGGGCGGCATCAACCGGACCCGTGGCGCACCGTTTTTCCCGGCCAATTACGAATCGGATCTGATGAGCAATTACGAGATCGGGTACAAGTCCTTGTTTGGCCAGGGCGCGGGTCGTTTTAACACAACGATTTACCACATGGCCTGGGACGACTATCAGCTCGAGCTCGTGGACCCGGCAAGCCAGATCTGCGTCGTCAACGGCGTGGAGGACCCGGGCCTGAGGATAGACGGCGTCTGCGGTAACCTCTGGCAGCGGGTTGTGGCGAACGCCGGCAAGGCTCATATCACGGGCGTCAACGTCGAGATCGACTACGCGCCGAGCGAAAACTGGGTACTCGGAATGAACGCCGAATGGATGCAGGCCGAGACCGACACCGAGCACGATCTGGACGGTATAGTGGATGCCAACGGTAACACGACCAATGAGCTGGTCGCGGGTCTGCGCCTGCCGGTTGTTCCCGAGTGGAAAGCGTCCGGCTGGATCGAGTATCACTGGCCCGTACAGTGGGAAGGGCAGAAGAACGCCTTCATTCGTACACAATGGTCCTACTCCGGCGATACATTCAATGTTCTCGAGCCACTGGGCACAGACGATGCCAACCCGCAGTTCAAGAACGATGCATACGTGATTGGCGACATTCGATTCGGCCTGCAGGGCGATACCTGGGAAGCCGTGGTATTCGTCAACAACGTCACGGATGAAAGAGCGCAGTACACGCACCGCGATGGCTTGTTCGAATGGGCCCAGGCGAGCATTCAGGACGGCCGACCGCATCTTGGGAGTATCTACACCAACCGGCCACGCGAGTTCGGCATACGCTTCATGAAGAGCTGGGGCGAATAGGCTTTTAGCGAAAAGGTAAAAGAGAAAAGGTAAAAGAGAAAGGCCGGGGAATCCCGGCCTTTCTTATTTCGGGCTCTGCATATCCGTTCGCAACACACGACAAGGCGCGAAAGTTCGACCCGTCATCGCGAGCGAATCGAGACCTTAGCTTCGCACCTCGCAATGACATGACTGGCGATCCTGGCAACGCGATTCCATTTAACAGTTTGATTATCGGCGGCCGGCCTTGAGCGATCGCAAAAAACTTCCAGGCTGAATTCGCGCACCGGACCTTTGAGTGTGCGAGGCCTTGTATCCGTCGACGCTACGACTAAACTAAAAAAATCAGAAACTTATTCTCTTTTCTTTGCGGCCGTGTCCTCGACAGTCAGCCGTAACAGCATTTTTTTCCCGCACCAGAACAAATTGATCTACACTTGTGGCCACTAGAAATCAGTTTCCCGGCACCCGAATCAATAAGTCCAAGCCGGGACAGAACGCATAAATCTTGAGAATAAGCAATCGGACTTCACCGCAAGTCCCATTTTCCGGGGGCATACTAAAGTGACTAAGAATTTCACACGACAATCATTGTGTACGTTTGCTATCGCGACTCTCGCTACTTTCGGAATCGCAAATCCTATCGTCACCAGCGCTGCCGATCTGCAGCCGGACGCAAAGCAGCCGAAAGCTGTTCGCAGCGTAGGTAGCGAGAGTGCGCCGGCGAAAGCGAGATACGAATCGAATGTTTACATTGTCGAACTTGCTGACAATGCCGTTGCAACCTACATGGGCGGCATGGCAGGCCTCGACGCGACGAGCATTCGTGCGACAGGCGAAAAGAAACTGAACACGAATAGCGTATCCAGCAAAAAATATGCGCAGTATTTGCGCAAGCAACAAAAGGATTTCGTCTCGCGGTCCGAGATAGTACTGGGACGCTCGCTGGACGTGCGCCACGAATATCAGCATGCCTTCAATGGAGTTGCGGTTGAATTGCAACCGGACGAGGCCAAGGCCCTGCGATCCATGGATGGGGTCAAAAACGTAAGCCGCGAAAGATTCGAGGTGATGGATACCGACGTCGGCCCACAATGGATCAAGGCAGACCGCATCTGGAAGGGGGCGCATAGCCAGGTTCCGGCCTCCAAAGGCGAAGGCATGGTCGTCGCCGTACTGGATTCGGGTATCAACCACGATCACCCGTCCTATGCAGACATCGGCGGTGACGGCTACGATCACACGAATCCCCTGGGTTCCGGAAACTACGTTCCCGGCAGTTACTGCGACGTGGTCGACCCCAGCTTCTGCAACGACAAACTGATCGGAGCCTGGGATATGACCGGTCCTGCGGACGGCACAAGCCCGGAAGATACGGATGGCCATGGAAGTCACACGGCGGCGACAGCGGCCGGTAACTACATCGACAATGCAACCCTGTTTGCACCGACTACCACGTTTCAGCGAGACATTTCGGGCGTCGCGCCGCACGCCAACCTCATCATGTATGACGTGTGCATAGTAACCTGCCCGGGTTCGGCGCTGCTCGCCGCGATCAACCAGGTCGTCATCGACTCCGGCAACATTCCCGGCGGAATACACGCCTTGAACTACTCCATTTCCGGTGGTGGCAGTCCGTACACCGATGCAGTCGAGCTCGGCTTCCTCAATGCCGCCGCAGCCGGCATTTACGTTTCGGCGTCGGCCGGAAACAGCGGTCCGGGCGCATCGACCAACGGCCACAATGGCCCGTGGGTATCGACCACGGCATCGATGACGCACAACCGCACCGTCGTTAACAGTGTCGTGGACATGACCAGTGATGCGGCGCCTCTGGCCGACATCGTCGGCGTTGGCTTGACCTCCGGTTACGGTCCGGCACCGATAATCAATTCTGCCGATCTTGAAGCCGCATTCCCCGGCTCGACGCTTTGCGGTCTGGGCGCACTGGGAGATTTCAATCCACCCTGGCCGCCCGGCACCTTCAATGGCGAGATCGTGGCCTGCACGCGCGGCGTGTTCGGCCGGGTCGAGAAAGGCAGCAACGCGCTGGCCGCCGGAGCTGGCGGATACATCCTCATGGATAACGGCAGCGGGCTCGTCGGCGATGCCCACGATCTGCCCGGTGTGCACATTTCGCAGGCCGACGGCGCTGTCCTGGCTGCATGGCTTGCAGCCAATCCGAATACCATGGGCAGAATCAGCGGCTATTTCCTGAACCTCGACAAGGCGAACGGCGACATCATGGCCGGTTCGAGTTCGCGTGGCCCGAACACGATAAACGTGATCAAGCCCGATCTCGGCGCGCCTGGCGTCAGCATTTTTGCCGCCGAAGCCGACGGGCAGGCGCCAGCCCCCGAATATCAGTTCCTCAGCGGCACCTCGATGGCGAGCCCGCACAACGCCGGTTCCGGCGCGCTGATGAGCGCAATCCATCCGGACTGGACGCCGTTCGAGATTCGTTCCGCGCTCATGATGACGGCGAACCGGTCGAATACCTTTGAAGAGGACGGAATGACGCCGACGGATCCATTCGATCTCGGCGCCGGTCGCATCGACCTGTCAAAAGCGGCCACCGCGGGCCTGGTGCTTGACGAGTCGCCGGCGAACTTCCTGGCGGCCAATCCCGCCATGGGAGGTGATCCGGGAACCCTCAATCTCGCCAGCATGCAAAACGGCACCTGTGTCGGCACCTGTTCCTGGACGCGAACCGTCAAGAACGTTGCGAAGAACGGGCAAACTGCCCAGTGGAAGCTCGTGGCGAAAGACAGCAATGGACTGGAATTGTCCGTCGATCCAAAGAACGTAATGAGTATCGATTACGGCGATACAGGCACGATAACAGTCACCGCCGATACCAGCCTGGCACCCGCCGGCTGGAACTTCGGGTCTCTGGAGTTGAAACAAAGGAGCAAAGGTCAGGGCCCGGATCTGCATATGCCGATCGCCGTTTTTGCGGCGAACTCGAGTAACCCGGATCTGCTTAGCAAAACCGTCGATGCAGCAACGGCTGCCAAGGGTGAACCGCTGAATTACGAAATCAGCATCGTCAACGGCCAGCTGGCAGGTCAGATCAACCTGAGCGACATGCTACCGAATGGCCTTAGATACGTGAACGGTTCGGCGACCGAAGTCGTCAGCAATGGTACGACCATATCGCCGTTCTCCTACGGCGGCGGACAACTGACCTGGAGCGGTATGCTCGATGTCGGTGGTCTTGTTGTCGAAGCGTCCCCTGCGCCGCTCGGATTTTTCTCGATTGCGGGTCTCGTCGCGCCGTTCGGCTGCCCGAGTAATTGCGACGACGGCGCATTTGCCGTCAACGTGCCGGCATTCACGTACAACGGCCAGACTTACAGCAGTGTGATCTGGTCGGTGAATGGTACTTTGGAAGCCGGGACGGCAAGCGGTCTCGCTGCCGGCGGCGGCAACAGGAACATGCCCGATCCGGCAATGCCGAACAATCTGATTGCACCATTCTGGACTGATCTTGATATGGGCGCGAACGGCGACGGCGCCGAGTGGTATATCGGCGTTTTCAACCTGGGGCCGGACCAGTTCACGATCTACGAGTGGAACAATATCCCGTTGTTTGGCGACGCGAGCAATCGTTACACGTTCCAGATCTGGGTTCAGAACGGTACTTCCGGAAATATCTGGTTTACCTATGGCCAGCTGGGCGACGTGTCCGATGGCACGGTCGGCGTTGAAAATAACCTGGGAACTCTCGGTTATTCTCGCTATTTCGACGGCACCGGCACGGCTCCGGAAGTCGGCACCGATTTGCTTGTTTCACTGCAAACAGGCGGAACCGCTACTCTTGCTTTCCAGGCTGAAGTCAGGAAATGCAAGCCGGGAGAGGCGATCGTAAATCGCGCCAACGTGACGTCCGGCAGTTCGTCCGATACAGCGATAGCGGTAACGCAGTGCGTCGATTGAGACTTAACTGACGCCGAAGCAGGAAATTGTGCCCGGACTCTGAACGACCGGGCCGACAAAAAGGGGCGACGTCAGTCGCCCTTTTTTTGCAACCGTGAACTGCTTGGCCAATACAATCCTCTGCAGGAATCGTTATGCCTCGCCCGGCGTGTACGGAGGAGGGACGATCGGATCGGGATGCTCGCAGCGAAACGGCGGCTGATTTCCGCCACTGTGATATTGGTAAATCTGCTTACCTGCTCGCAAACGGATCAGTGAACCATTGGTCAGTACCTGCATGTATTCGTAACCGGGCTCCGGGCAGCCAAGCGCGGAATCCGGCCAGGTAACGTAGCCCGCACTCACGGTCTCGATTTCTGACGTTTCCACGTGCAACACCACCGCCAGGTTGCTTTTCGCCAGGTCAACCAGCCGTTGCAGCCCGGGGCCCAGGACAGGCTCACCGCCGGCCGCATTTCGATTCGTGTCCAGGTCTCGAGCCGCCGAAGGCGAGTCGACCACCGTCAAACGATCGTTCCCCGATTGAGCGGCGCAAGCAACGAGTTGAAAAGCGACAAGGAGGAAAACAACAATACTGATTCGATTCATCATCTGGCTCCGTTCTCCTGAGGTAGTCAATGGCAGATGGATACTCAAGTATCGCATCAAGTGCGACAGCGATTCAGTCGCGGAAAGGCCAGACTTCCAGCCCGTGGATCGCATTGCGAATATCCATCGACAGATTGACAGAACCGATCTTTTGACCAGTCTGCACATCGTACAGGCTGATCGTAGACGGTGATGAACCAGCGACAATGAATCGCCCATCGACCGTGCACAGGCCGCGACCGAAGGCCTGGCGAGCGACCTTGGAATCGTCGATACCGGCAAACTCGATCTGCGATTCGTCGTAGGAGGGGATGCGGAAAGCCTGCTGGCCACCCTTGCGCGATACGAAACGAACGCTGTCTGCGGCGGTGTCGTTGAAGACGACTCCGTCCAGCCACGGCCGCGCATTGTGGATGCCCGGTGGCAGATCGCACACGATGCTTACCTGCCACTGGCTGTTGAGGAACAGTAGTGCGCCCGTTCGCAGGCCGCTCAGATAGATCCCGGTGTCATCGGCATGCACCATATTGATGTGAAAGTCGTTGACCGCTTCCGGACCGGTCGCCGTCCGCGGGTCGAAAGTGTAACCGGTCCATTTTCCGTACTGCTTCTGCAGACGGAATCCCCATTCATACTGTCGGGTTTCGAGATTGAAGGCGAGCAGGCTGTCGAATCCGGTCGAAGTCAGGAACAGATGATCGTCCTTGACGCATATCTCGTGACAGTGCTTCAGATACCGATTGCGGAACGACTCCCGGATCGAAAAGTTGCGATCGTAGCAATACAGCTCATCGCTTGCGGCGATGTATATGTCGTCACCGTCGAATGCGATTCCACGCAGGCCGCGGTCGGCGCCACGACCTTCGAAATTTATGTTGCTGGTATTCCAGTCGACATGCTGCTCGCCGCTCTGGTTCTGGAAATCCACCGTATAAATACCGCCATGGCTTTCACCCTGCTGGCTTCCTCTGACGACTGACGTTGCAATAAGTTTCGGAAGTTTGATGCTCACCGGTTTCCTGATCGCTGGTGTTCGATTGCGACTGTAATCGATAATAAGCGGCCTACCAAGCTGGTGCCATAGTATGATCGTCAAAGTTAAACCAGCACGAAATCGATGGAGGAACGATGTCGGAAAACCCGAATAAGCGGCTTGTCGCCACTGCAACACTGGCGGTTCTGTCCGCTGTCCAGGTATCGCCTGCGGCCGAGCCTGCACCGTACCGGCATGCAAATGAGCCGATAGGCACCGTTCGGCAGATATACGACGGGCACCTTTATCCGGACATCGCCGTCAACACCTTCCGCAATATCGACCGGCTGTTCCCGACCCGAATCGTAAGACGTGGCTCGGATGTATCGGCCATGCCTGTCGGCAATTCGTCGCTCGAGGACTTCAGCTTCGTATCGGATGGAAAGACATACGATCTTTACGATGTGCTGTCGCTCAATCGGGTCAGCGGCTTGCTGATAATCAAAGAGGGTAAAGTCGAATTCGAGAAGTACCTGTTGGGTAACGACGAACACACTCGCTGGATGTCGATGTCGGTAGTCAAGTCGATCACGGCCACGCTCATCGGTGCCGCGATTCGCGACGGGCATATTCGAAGCCTGGATGACGAGATAGTGCAGTACCTGCCGCGGTTCCGCGGCAGCGCCTACGACGGGGTCACCGTGCGACAGCTGCTGCAGATGGCATCGGGCGTCAAGTGGATCGAAACCTACACCGACCAGACATCGGATCGGCGGCGCATGCTCTAAGCGCAGATCGGGCAACAACCCGGGGCAATCCTGGACCTGATGGCCGCGTTACCGCGCGCAGCGAAGCCCGGCACACGCTGGAATTACAGCACCGGCGAGACGCACGTTGCCGGCGCGCTGGTCGCTGCCGCGACCGGCAAGCACGTTGCGGCTTATCTTTCCGAAAAGATCTGGTCCCGTGTCGGTATGCAGTCCGATGCCAACTGGTGGCTGGAGTCACCGGACGGTCTGGAAGTCGGCGGCAGCGGCCTGTCCGCCACATTGCGCGACTACGCCCGCTTCGGCCTGTTCCTGCTGAACGATGGCGTCATCGATGGCGAGCGTGTCCTGCCTGAGGATTGGGTCGAAAATGCCAGCACGCCGAAGATCGTCAACGGCGAAAAAGTGGACTACGGTTATATGCTGTGGCCCTTGCACGGCAGGAGTTATTCCGCGATCGGCATTTTCGGCCAGTTCGTGTTCGTCGATCCGGACAGGAACCTCGTCGTTGCCATGTGGAGCGCGCAGTCGAAACCGGAGGGTAAGCACAGCGTCGATGAAT
>JAOUGX010000141.1 GCA_029865385.1 Gammaproteobacteria bacterium | reverse complement strand
TTATACAAGAAGGCGATGAAATATTTTTCGTCGCCGCCAGGCAGGACGTTCGTGTGTTCATGAGCGAAATGCGAAAGCTGGAAGACCCTGTTCGTCGGGTCGTCATCGCCGGTGGCGGCAATATCGGCCTCCGCCTGGCGCTCGCGCTCGAGCAAACCAACAACGTCAAACTGATTGAACGCGATCCGGTTCGTGCACGGATCATTTCGGAGCAACTGAACAAGGCCATCGTGCTGGTCGGCGATGCAGCAGACGAGGAGCTGCTTCTCGAGGAAAATATAGACAACGTCGACGTCTTTTGCGCGCTGACGAATGCCGAAGAAGCCAATATTCTTTCTGCGATGCTGTCCAAACGACTCGGTGCACACAAAGTCATGGCGCTGATCAATCGGCCGTCCTACGCCGAGCTGGTCGAGTCCGGCTCTATAGACATTGCCATTTCTCCGCAACAGGTAACGATCGGCTCGCTGCTGGCACATGTGCGGCGCGGCGATGTGGTCAAAGTTCACTCGCTCAAGCGAGGAACGGCAGAAGCGATCGAGGCGGTAGCGCATGGTACAGCCGAAGAGTCACAGGTGGTCGGTCGCAAGGTCGAGGAGATAGATTTGCCGAGAGGCGCTGCAATCATCGCTCTCGCGCGGGGCGACAAAGTCATCATCGCTCATCACGACACCGTCATCGAGACCGACGATCACGTGATACTTTTCCTGACGGATCGTCGTCAGATCGAGCGGCTCGAGAACCTTTTTCAGGTGGGCGTGTCGTTCGTCTGAGAAGCGGTTCGTCCGGGAAGCGTTAAAGAGATCATATGAACTGGACCGTAGTGCAACGAATTCTCGGGCTGCTGCTGATGATGTTCAGCCTGACCATGTTGCCACCTGTCGGAGTAAGCATCATCTATTCCGATCCGGCGTGGCTGCCGTTCGTTGAAAGCTTCCTGCTGACGCTGTTCTCCGGGCTGGTAATCTGGTTTCCGGTGCGGCGCTCGCGAAAAGACCTGCGTTTGCGCGATGGGTTTCTGGTCGTCGCGTCTTTCTGGAGCGTACTGGGCACATTCGGTGCATTGCCTTTCTATTTGACCGACATTCCGCAGATGTCGTTTATCGATTCCCTGTTCGAATCCATGTCCGGGCTGACGACGACGGGGGCAACGGTTCTCACCGGCCTCGACGGACTGCCGAATTCCATTCTCTGGTACCGCCAGCAACTTCAATGGCTGGGCGGCATGGGCATCATCGTCCTCGCTGTGGCGGTTCTGCCCATGCTCGGCGTCGGTGGCATGCAGCTGTACCGCGCGGAAACCCCGGGGCCGGTAAAAGACACCAAACTGACGCCGCGAATTACCGAGACCGCCAAGGCGCTTTGGTACGTATACCTGGCGTTCACCATTACCTGCACCGTCGGATACAAGTTGGCCGGTATGGGCTGGTTCGACGCCGTCAGCCATGCGTTTTCTACGGTCGCAATCGGCGGCTTTTCCACGCACGACCTGAGCATCGGCCATTTCGAGAGTACGACGATCGATCTGATAGCCGTGTTCTTCATGTTCGCCGCCGGTATCAATTTCTCTCTGCATTTTTTCGCCTGGCGCTTCGTGCAGATCAAACATTATTCGCGGGACCCGGAGTTCCGGGCCTACGTCTTCATACTGCTGATCGTCTCCGCCATCGTTATCGTGTCGCTGTCTTATCTGGGCGTGTACGCGGAGGGCGAGCAAAACTTCGTCAATGGATTGTTCCAAGCTGTGTCCATAGCGACCACAACCGGTTTCACTACAGTCAATTTTTCGCAGTGGCCGGGCGCACTGCCAGTGCTGTTGATTTTTGCCAGCTTTATCGGCGGCTCGGCCGGCTCAACCGCGGGCGGTATGAAGGTTATTCGCTGGCTCCTTATCTACAAACAGGGCGTGCGGGAAATTTCCCGGTTGATCCATCCCAGTGCCGAAATTCCTGTAAAGCTTGGCGCGTCAGCCGTACCGGTGAGAGTCGTCGACGCTGTCTGGGGGTTCTTTTCCGTTTACGTAGTCGTGTTCGGCGCGATGTTGCTGGCGATGATGGCGACCGGGCTGGACCAGGTAACCGCGTTTTCCGCTGTTGCAGCAACGCTCAACAATCTCGGTCCGGGACTCGGGGATGTCGCATCCGGATTCATGACTGTCAACGATCCGGCCAAGTGGATAGCGATTGTCGGCATGCTGCTCGGCCGGCTGGAGATATTTACGCTGCTGGTTCTCTTTACGCCGGTTTTCTGGCGGCATTGATGTTCCCGGAGCACGAGGAATCTCGCGTGTGAGCGACGAAGGATCCGGCCTGTCTGCCACCCTCGACGCGTTTAGCAATCTGCTCGGTCGTGCAACCGCATGGCTAACGCTACTGATGGTCCTCGTTACATTCGTCATCGTTGTTCTGCGGTATGCCCTAGGAGCCGGTTTCATCTGGCTGCAGGAGTCCGTGACCTGGATGCACGGTGTGGTGTTCATGCTCGGTGCTGCCTACACGCTGCAGCAGGAAGAGCACGTGCGTGTGGATATTTTCTACAGGGATATGCCGGCCAGCCGGCGCGCCTGGGTCAATCTGCTGGGCGTCATGCTGTTCATCTTCCCGTTGTGTGTATTTTTCGTTCACCAGTGCTGGGGCTATGTCGTGTCATCGTGGAGCATTCACGAAATCTCGCGCGATTCGGGAGGGCTGCCCTTTCCCGCCATCCCGCTTCTCAAATCCCTGCTGTTGCTGATGCCCCTTACGATTGCACTGCAGGGCCTGTCCCTCTTGCTGCGCTCCTGGCGCGAACTGCGGGAGCCTTAGCGTGGAGTGGGTCGCTTTGCTGTTGTTTATTGCGGTCATCGCTGTGCTGCTCGCAGGATTTCCGGTTGCGTTCTCACTTGGAGGAACCGCATTGATTTTCGCGGTCGCCGGCGTGTTGGGTGGCAGTTTCGAACCGGCATTTCTCGCCGGATTGCCGAGCCGCATATTCGGCATCATGGTCAACGACACACTGGTCGCCGTGCCGCTGTTCGTTTTCATGGGAATCACGCTTGAACGCGCGCGAATTGCGGAGGACCTGCTCGAAACCCTCAGTTCGCTGTTTGGAACCTTGCGCGGCGGCCTTGGCATCTCCGTTACCGTCGTCGGCATGCTGCTTGCAGCAAGCACTGGCATCGTCGGTGCCACCGTGGTCACGATGGGCCTGTTGTCACTGCCGACCATGCTGAAGCGCGGCTACTCGGCAGAGATCTCCGCGGGTACCATTTGTGCGTCCGGAACGCTCGGCCAGATCATTCCTCCCTCGATTATCCTCGTGATGCTCGGGGATGTACTTTCTTCCGCGTACCAGCAGGCCCAGCTCTCACAGGGCAACTTTTCACCGAAAACAATATCGGTGGGTGACCTGTTTGCCGGGGCGCTGATTCCGGGACTGCTGCTGGTCATGCTCTACATTGCGTACCTGGGGTTCATCGCATTTATTCGACCCGCTGCGATGCCCGCGCACAGCGATGGCAGTGAAGGCCGCGCTTCGATTGGCAAAGTCTTGCGCGCGTTGTTTGCGCCGTTGTTCCTGATTTTCGCCGTGCTCGGATCGATACTTAACGGACTGGCAACCCCCACCGAGGCGGCCGGTGTAGGAGCGATTGGCGCGATGCTCATCGCGCTGGCCCGCCGGAGCCTGAACCTTTCGAGGCTGCAGGAGATCATGCGGGGCACCTTGCGTGTCAGCAGCATGGTTTTCATGATCCTTATCGGCGCGTCCATTTTTTCGCTTGTGTTTCGCGGCTTCGGTGGCGACGACGGCGTACGCGAAGTGCTGCATGCGTTGCCGGGAGGCGTCTTCGCAGCGGTCCTGCTGGTCATGGTGGTGATGTTCCTGCTCGGCTTCGTGCTAGATTTCATCGAAATCACGTTCGTCGTCGTGCCGATAGTCGGGCCCGTGCTGCTGGCAATGGGCCTCGACCCTGTCTGGCTGGGCATCATGATCGCAATAAACCTGCAGACCTCGTTCCTGACACCTCCTTTCGGCTTTGCGCTTTTCTATTTGCGAGGCGTCGCGCCGGCATCCGTGTCGACGAGGCAGATTTATCGCGGTGTGGTTCCGTTTATTGCAATACAGATACTGGCGCTGGTAGTGCTCGCCATATTCCCCGGGCTCGTTACCTGGTTGCCGGGAAAGCTGTACGCGAATTGAGGGTGCAAAAAAAAGGCCGGTTTCCCGGCCTTTTTCACTTCAAGCCAAAACAATATCAGTCGCGACTCATGAACAGCCGGAGGATGTACCAGAACATCAGCGCGATCGA
Organism: Gammaproteobacteria bacterium; assembly: GCA_029865385.1. Taxonomy (GTDB): domain Bacteria; phylum Pseudomonadota; class Gammaproteobacteria; order Steroidobacterales; family Woeseiaceae; genus JAKEGN01. Next base: position 2,579 of record JAOUGX010000141.1, on the reverse strand, counting down.
TGCAAACAGGTTCATCGACGCGGCGACGTATTTGTCCGCCGGGTAGTGGTGCATGATATTCGAGGTGTCGTAGAGCACCGCGGCACCTGCGAATCCGATCATACCCACCGAGAACCAGGTTCCAAGCTGCCAGCCGAAGATGAGGCTCGCGACGATAGCGACCAGCGCGAGAATCCCGCCCCACACCAGCAGACCGCGTAGAAAGGAAAAATCCTTGCGGGTGATCATCGCGACGGCGATCAGACCGACCGAGCCCATGATGGTTACACCCACCGCGCTATCGATGATGTCCGGTGACATCGCTGCCGCGATGAACAGCATCGGCGCGAAAATCAGCGCCTCGACAACTATGAAGGCGGCGAAGGCCGCGTACTGCGCTTGCTTCGATTCCAGGCGATGCGCGACGTAGGATGCGCCCCAGCCGGCCAGGATAAATGCGCCCAGCACCATCCACCAGTTCGAAAGCATCGGCATTGCGATTTTCGCGGCGACGCCGGACTGGAACAGGTAAACCTCGATAGCGGCAAACGCGATGATCGCGCCAACGACATGTGCGTAACATTTCCAGATGAAATCCGATCGGTCCTCAGCGGCCAGCGTTGCGACCGGGCTGAGATAGTTGACGTTCTCGTTCATTTACAGAAACTCCTCAGTAATCGTTGTGCCGGCGATTCTACCGGAAATACGGCGCTCGTGGTGGGGTCGGCTGCGCAAAAACAGACAGCGGGCAGTGACGCTAACTATCTGTTATTCATATACATTGTGAAATCCATCAGCGCAGTTAGGGTCACTGTCCCCGAACTGGCTTCTTGCGGCCCGCTGACGCAGTTCGCTCATGACGACCATTTGCACCCAGGGATACTGGGCGACCGTCAGCTCGAGTTTGTGCAGCAGGGCATCGACGTTGCTGTGCAGCGCGGCGACGTGCGTCTGAATGCCGGCAATTGAAAACGGTACCAAGTTATGTATTCCCCGGTTTGACTTGAAGCGTGAATAGATTGCCTAAATCGGCAAGTGCGGTGTAGGTTGGAGGACAGTTTACTCGATTGCCAGCGTGGCGCTGAAATTCCAGATGGCGGCCGTTTAGCCCGGCACATCCGGAAAAGTGAATTGTCCCCGGAATCAGGCCACCGTAACTCCTATTTTGCTAACTGTCACGATGATTCTCTTGTTCTTGCGTTCAGGAAAGCCTGTTCGCTGATTTGCTGGTTTGCTATCGACTTGATCTGAAACTCGTCGAATGATTTCTTTATTCTCGCGGACCACGGGTCCTTCGCCGCAAGCTCTTGCATCACTTCGCCGCTGTATTTCTGCAGTAATTCCAGCACGTCATCGGGAAGGCGACGAATCTCGACGTTCGGATCCGCTTTAAGCTGATCAAGCGCCATTGCATTACCGTAAGTGTACTCGGCCTGGCAATCGAGATTGGCGGCGCGGCAGCAGACTTTGACAATCTCCTGCAGGTCCACCGGAAGAGTGTTCCATGCCTCCTTGTTTATGATGCATTCGATCATAGGGCCGGGCTCGTGCCAGCCGGGGTAGTAGTAGTACTTTGCGACGCGATGTAAACCGAGCGACACATCGTTGTAGGGGCCAACCCACTCCGCGGCATCGATTGCGCCCGTTTGCAGCGACGTAAAAATCTCGGAGGCCGGCACCGTGACCTGGGTGACGCCGGCACGCTGCATTACCTCGCCGCCGAGGCCGGGTATGCGCATCTTGAGCCCGCGCAGGTCCGCGACGGAATTGATCTCCTTGTTGAACCAGCCGGCCATCTGCACTCCGGTCTGGCCAACCGGAAACGGGATCAGGTTGAATTCGGCGTACAGCTCCTGCCACAGCTCGAGCCCGCCGCCGAAATAGACCCAGGCGTTGATCTCGTTGGCGTTCTGGCCGAAAGGTATCGCAGTGAAAAACTGCGCTGACGGCACTTTGCCGCGATGGTAATAAGAAGGGTCGTGACCCATCTGGGCGGCGCCGCGGCTGACCGCATCGAATACCTCGAGCGCCGGCACCAGCTCGCCGCCGGCAAACACCTTGATCCTTAGGCGGCCGGCGGATGCCCTGGCGACATCGGCCGCAAAATTTTCCGCCCCGGTGCCAAGGCCCGGCAAGCCCGGGGGCCAGGAAGTCACCATGTTCCAGCGGAAGCTCTGCGAATTGCCGGCCGTAGCCTCGCAGTCGCCGGATGGCTCCTCGCCACAGGCGCCCAGACCTGCTGCAACAGCCAGACCACCAACGAACTCCCGCCTTTTCATTCCGATGCCCTTTGCCCGCACTGCCCAAACGGTTCAGTGTAGTGATCCGCGCGGCTGATGCCTATAGGTCGGGCCATCAAAGAAATCTCCACTTTCTGATGGCTTTACAGCATTTTTCGGCTTTTTTATTCTCCTTTTCTAATTTTTCCTATGTTGTGGGGCATGTGTGTTTTAGAATGACCTGAATATCGTCGTATGTGGGTAACACATAGGACAATAGCGCCAAAAAGCCCCGGCCGGGTGGGCCGGGGCTCTCCTTCCCTGGTCCGGGCAAGAAATCACGGGCCGTCCCTGGACCGTCGAATAGGCCGATTCCGCCCA
>JAOUGX010000041.1 GCA_029865385.1 Gammaproteobacteria bacterium | reverse complement strand
GCGCCGCCGGACGAACTGCATACGGTGCGGCAGGCCGGGAAATTCGTGCAATACCTGCAACATCGGCGACAGATCCAGGCCCAACAGTTCACCCGCTGCCAGAGCCGCAAGGGCATTCGCCTGGTTGTGCACTCCGACCAGAACCATGTCGGCGGTCGAAAGTAACAGTTGGTCGCCTCGTGCCAGGAACGATTGACCATCTTCGTTTCTGATCCCGTACTGACCTTGCGCCGGCTGATCCAGGCCGAAGCTGACAGACGGCAGGGACTCCGGCACGCGATTTGCGGCCGTTTCGTCCTGGCGATTGAAGACCGCGGAGGCGGCTTCGTCGAATATCCTGTATTTCGCCTCCCGGTACTCCTCGACGCTCCCGTGCCAGTCGAGATGATCCGGCGAGATATTCAGCAGGACGGCAACTTTTGCCGGAAGCTCGGGCGTGCGCTGCAATTGAAAGCTCGACAGTTCGAGCACGTAGATATCGGGCTCGGCATCTGTTAACAGGTCCAGCGCCGGCCTGCCAAGATTCGCACCGGCCAGGCTTTTCTTTCCAGCCGCGTCGCACATGAGGGCGATCAATGTTGTAACCGTACTCTTGCCGTTCGAGCCGGTTACCGCAACGAACGGCGCTTTGGCTTCGGCGACAAACAATGCGATATCGGAAATTACCGGCACCCCCTTGTCGCGCGCTTCCCTGAGAAACGGGTCGCTATCCGGAATCCCCGGCGAAACGATAACGCGTGAAATCCCGTCCAGCAGGTCTTTCGTCGGGCGTCCCAGTACAACTTCCGCGTCTGGTTGCAATTCCTTTAACGCATCGAGTCCGGGCGGTTGCTCGCGAGTGTCGATGTAAATTGCATTGGCATGATTGCGCGCCAGGTACCTGGCGACAGACACGCCACTGGCACCAAGCCCGAATACGAGGTCACGTTCGACGACGTCGCGCTCCGGCATTGCCTGCTTGTTACGACGCTTTCTTGCCTTGGCTGCGTTCATTGCGACCTCGGACAAATCATTCTGATTTCCGGCGACGAGGAGTTCATCGTATTTTCAGACTCGCAAGACCGATCAACACCAGGATGACCGTGATGATCCAGAATCGAACGATGACCTTGGGCTCCGCCCAGCCTTTCAATTCAAAGTGGTGGTGTAGCGGCGCCATCCGGAAGACGCGCCGGCCAGTCAGCTTGAACGAAGCAACCTGAATAATGACCGACACGGTTTCGACGACGAACACTCCGCCCATGATGGCGAGGACTAATTCCTGCCGGACGACGACCGCTACAACACCAAGGGCTGCACCAAGCGATAGTGCACCGATATCTCCCATGAAAACCTGAGCCGGGTAGGTGTTGAACCACAGGAACCCGAGCCCTGCGCCCGCCAATGCGGCGCAAAAAACCAGAATTTCGCCAGTGCCGCTGACGTACGGAATACCAAGGTACTGTGAGAAGTTCACATTGCCGGTCACGTACGCGAAGACGCCGAGAGCGCCGCCGACAAGGACTGTCGGCATGATCGCAAGCCCATCCAGGCCGTCTGTCAGGTTGACTGCGTTACTGAAACCGACAATGAAAAAATAGGTAACGACGATTTGAAACATGCCGAGTGGTATTGCCAGATTCTTGAAATACGGAATCAGCAAAGACGTCGATACTTCGTCCGAGGCCATCATGTAAAGAGTGACCGCGGCGGCGATCGCAGCTGCAGATTGCCAGAAGAGTTTTTGCCATGCCGACAGGCCGGCCGGATCGCGAAGAATCAGCTTTTTGTAATCGTCTACGTAACCGACCACGCCGAACGCCAGAGTGACGAACAACACGACCCAGATGAATCGATTCTGCAGGTCCGCCCAGAGCACAGTACTGACGACGATGGCAGTGATGATAAGCGCGCCACCCATCGTTGGCGTCCCGGCCTTCGGTAGATGTGTTGACGGACCGTATTCTCGCACCGGCTGGCCAACCTGGTTCATGGTCAGTCGCGCTATCATCTTCGGGCCGATGACGAAAGACAGTACGAGCGCAGTTAGTGCACTCAGGATCGCGCGCATTGTCAGGTAGTTGAAAACATTGAAACCAGACTCGAACTGCGCCAGGTAATTAGTCAGATACAGAAGCATGCTCAGTGCGCTCCTGCTGTTGCGGTCGATGCCTGCAGAGCTTCGACGACGCGTTCCATGCGCGCCGACCGCGACCCCTTGACAAGGATGCGGCTCCCGGGGGCAGGCAGAGACTGCAGGACGTTGATCAATTCCTCGATCGACTCAAACCACTGACTGCCCGCGCCGAACTCCTTGACCGTGTTTTGTGACAATGGGCCCGTTGCTAACAGCCGACGAACACCGAGTTGGCGAGCCGCCCTGCCAACATCGGCGTGCAGCGCCGGCGATTCGGCGCCCAACTCGCCCATATCTCCCAGCACCAGAATAGTGTCCCCACCCTGATCGGCCAGGAAACTGGCCGCAGCGATAACGCTTTGCGGATTTGCGTTGTAGCTGTCGTTGTAGATGATGTAACCGGCAGCCGTCTTGATCGGCTGCAGCCTGCCGCTGACAGGCCGAACTGACTCAAGACCTTTCTTTATCAATGACAATGGGAGATCAAGGGCCATTGCAATAGCTGCCGCCGCGCAGGCATTGCGCACGTTGTGGCGACCTGCCAGGGGCAGTGCCACGATGACCGAATCATCGCGAATGTGCAGCGTAAAGTGCGAGCCGTCCGGGCCGGACTCAACGCCCGTTGCATGCACCATCGCTTCGGAGTCGATGCCGAAGCTGATGACATCGACATCCGATGTCCGCGACAACCAGTAGCCGAAATAACTATCGTCGGCATTGAGCACAGCAAATGACGGCCGAACCGGGTTGTCCAGTATTTCGCCTTTCGCCTTCGCCACGCCCTCGACGGAACCGAAACCCTCGAGATGCGCCGGGCCCGCATTCGTAATCGCGACGACATCAGCCTCGGTCAATTCGGAGAGATACGCAATTTCGCCGGCGTGGTTCGCGCCCATTTCTATGACGGCAAAGCGATGCTCGGAGCAAAGACGCGACAGCATCGTCGGGACACCGATATCGTTGTTCAGGTTTCCCTGGGTTGCCAGCGTACTGGCCGATTGCGATAAACAGCTGGTGACGAGTTCTTTGAGAGTCGTCTTGCCGTTCGAACCTGTGATGCCGACAACTTTTACCTGCATGCTGCGCCGCCAGGATGCGGCCAGTCGGCCAAGCGCCAGTTTCGTGTCGTCTACGATGAGCTGTGCGATTCCGCAATCGACTTTGGTGTTTACCACCGCACCGGCCGCCGCTTTGTCGGCTGCAGTACTGACGAAGCGATTGCCATCGAAGTTCGGCCCCTGCAACGCGAAAAAGAGCTCGCCGGAGCGAATCGTACGACTGTCCGTGCTGATACCGCGGAATGCGCAGTTTTCGCCATGAAGTTCGCCCTGCATGATTTGCGCCGCGACTGCCAAGGTACCCTCCATCATGTCCGTGTTCCGCCCGGGGCTTGACGGACGGCGAGATTGGCAAGTGCGATGGCCTGATCAGAGAACGGACGACGCTCGTCTCCGGTGTGCTGAAACTGCTCATGACCTTTGCCTGCAATCAGGATCAGGTCGTCATCACCTGCCTGGCTTATGGCATAGGCGATTGCCGCTGCACGGTCTTCGATGACGACCGTCGGCTGCGTCATGCCCGACAAAATGTGGCGAATTATCGTGCCGGGCGCTTCGCTACGAGGATTGTCGTTGGTCACCACTGTGTGATCCGCAAGACGTGCCGCGATTTCTCCCATCATCGGGCGCTTGCCCTGGTCGCGCTCCCCACCACAGCCGAAAATGCACCAAAGCTTGCCGGCACAATGCGGCCTTAACGCCTGCAACGCTGACTGCAGGCCGGCCGGCGTGTGCGCGTAATCGACAAACACAGCGGGCATTGCCGAGTGCTGCAGGCGCTGCATGCGACCCGAAGGTGGCGAAACGTTTTGCAACGCGCCACACGCATCGTGCATGCTGACACCCTGGGCCAGGAGTAGCGCAAGCACCGCAACGGCGTTTGCGACATTGAAGTCGCCGTATAACGGCAGAATCAGTTCACCATTACCCCAGCTTGTAGCAACCGAAACCTTGATGCCATTTTCCAGCGCCGTCATCCGTTGTACGACGGCGTGCGGTCGACCTTGGATCTTCGCCCGTTTCTGAATCGATACGACGATAAGGTTTTCACTGCAACGGGCGGCCAGTTTTTTACCGAAATCACAGTCGATGTTGATGATGCGGTGATTCAGCTTGTGTTCGAGAAACAGTCGCGCCTTCGTATTGCCGTACGACTCCATGTCACCGTGATAGTCGATGTGATCGCGCGTCAGGTTGGTAAAGATGGCTGAATCGAATTGCACGCCGGCAATGCGTTCCTGCTGGATACCGTGCGATGAAACCTCCAGAGCCACATGGGTTGCCTTGGAATCGTGAAACCTGGCCAGCAATTCGTGCAAATCTATGCATGCCGGCGTTGTCATTCCGCCATTCGACAGCTCGTCCATGCCGGCGCCAAGCGTACCGATATAGGCGGCTTTGTCCTGCAACAGCTGCCGGCACTGCGCGATCAGAAACGCAACGGTAGTCTTGCCATTGGTACCCGTTACACCGGTGACCGCCATGGTCGCTGATGGCGTACCGAACCAACGGTTCGCAATATCACCTACGCGTGTCGCCAGACCGGCGACTGGAATCAACGGAATGTTACATTCTCGCGGGTCGGCTGCCGCAGTGGCGGGATCGAACAAAACAGCAGCCACGCCTGCATCGAGCGCCTGCGCAAGAAAATCCAGGCCGTGGCATCGGCTACCTTCGAGAGCGACGAAAACGTCACCGGCACCGAGCCTCCGGCTATCGCTGGCCAGGCCGTGAATCTGAATGGCCGGCGCATTGGCAAACCCTTTCAGCAACTGAGCGAGGGTGACATGCGGTCGTATGAGTTCAGCCGGCATGCTCATTGACTCATTGCCTGCATGATGTTGTCGTCGCGTCGCGCCGGCAATGCGTCCGGCGGTACCGCCATCAATCGCAGTGATTCAGAGATGACATCGGCAAACACGGGCGCTGCGACATCGCTGCCGTAATAAAGGTCACCGGTCGGCTCGTCTATGATAACTACGGCCGCCAGGCGCGGATCACTGGCAGGCGCGAGACCGGCAAAGATCGACAGGTATTTGTCGTGAGAATATCCTCCTGCTGCAAACTTCCAGGTAGTACCTGTTTTTCCGGCCACCCGGTAGCCGGGAATACTGGCCTTGGTTCCTGTGCCGCCGGGTCGCACCACTTCTTCCATCATGCGACGAATTGCAGCGGACGTATCGCTGGAGAGAATGCGCTCGCCTTCGTTCGGTTTGTCGAGCGCAATCAGGGACACCGGACGCATCTCACCGTCATTTCCCAACGCCGCATAAGCCTGTGCGAGTTGCAGCGGCGTAACGGAAACTCCATAGCCGTAGGCAAGCGTCGCCTGACTGATTTCCTGCCAGTGATTGTAATGGGTGAGCAAGCCCGCGGACTCCCCGGGGAAACCGCTGGAGGTGAGCGCACCAAGGCCGAACTGAGTCATCGTATTCCACAGCTGATCGGGTTCCAGTGACATTGCGACCTTGGTAACGCCGACGTTACTCGAACGTGACAGAACGGTCGTCAGGCTGACCCTGCCCAGGTTGTTCTTGTCTTCAATTTTCTTTGGTCCGACAACGACGAATCCGGGCGCGGTATCGACTGTACTGCTCGGCCGGTATCGTCCGCTTTCCAGCGCCGCAGCGAGTATCAGCGGCTTGATACTGGATCCGGGCTCGAAAATATCGGTGATAGCGCGATTGCGATAGCGTTCCGCGGAATACTGTGCGCGATCATTCGGGTTGTATGTCGGTTGGTTGACCATCGCGAGCACTTCGCCGGTTTGCACATCGAGCAGCACGATGGAACCGGATTCAGCCTTGTGCTGGCGGATCGCCGATTTCAGGGCGCGGTACGCGAGATACTGAAGCCGCAGATCAATGCTTGTGCGCAGGTCGCGGCCGTGGTGTGGTGGCCGGATACTCTCTACATTCTCGACCGCGCGACCGAGGCGATCCTTCAGCACCCTCTTCGCGCCGGACTCGCCGCTGAGCCAGTGATTGAATTCCAGCTCCAGCCCCTCCTGTCCATCATCGTCAACGCTGGTGAAACCTACGAGATGTCCAGAGACTTCACCGGAAGGATAATAACGACGGTATTCTCGCAGGACGTTTACACCGGGCAGCTTCAAAGCCATGACCTGTTGCGCCTGTTCCGGGCTCAGGTGACGCTTCAGGTACAGAAATTCCTTATCCATGCTTTGCGTGATTCGGCGCATCAGCAATTGCGAGTCCAGTTTCAGCGCTTTCGCGAGTTGCGGTACGCGATCCACCGCCGCGGCCAGTTCCTTGGGATTGGCCCACACGCTATCGACCGGTGTACTGATCGCCAACGGTTCACCATTGCGATCGACAATTGAACCGCGATGCGCCGAAATTTTTTCGGTTCGCAGATGCCGTGAATCGGCTTGCTGATTCAGAAAATCCTTATTCAGTACCTGCAAATGAACCGCACGCGCCATCAACGAACTGGCGGCGAGTACGAAGAACACCATTACCAGCATTACCCTGACGACGAATCGTCGTGCAGATTGCTCCTTGGTTTCTGCTCCGCGCGTCATTGCCGTTCAATTACGAATATTTCCGACGTTGCCGGACGTGCCAGTGACAATTCCTCGAGCGCGACCTTTTCGATTCGCGCATGAGTCGCCCAGGTGCTCTGTTCGATCTGCAATTGTCCCCACTCTATATTCAATTCATCACGCTCAGCGGTCAGCTGCTCGAGTTCGATAAATAGTTTTCGCGCTTCGTGCTTCGTGTAAATCAGCGCAAGAGCAGAGAAAAAACACACGCAAATGAGCACGATAGTCAATACAACCGGCTGTTTTTTCGGCTGCATCAGACTCGCTCCGCGATTCTGAGGCGCGCACTGCGCGCCCGAGGGTTTGCCGCAATTTCGCCTGCACTTGCCATCACGGCTTTGCCGATCGGTTTCATCGGCGGGCGGAATGCCTCCGGAATCGACGGCATGCCACGATACTGTTCCGGCTCCCGCGATGCGTTCCTGATGAATCGCTTGACCAAACGATCTTCAAGGGAATGAAAACTGATCGCGCAAAGTCGCCCGCCCGATGCCAGCAGATCGAGACTGGCCGCGAGCGCCGCGTCGAGCTGCTCCAACTCTCCATTTATGAAAATGCGGATTGCCTGAAACGTCTTGGTCGCCGGGTGAATACGCTTTTTTCCCGGAGGCACGACCGACGCAACCAGTTCAGCCAGCTGTCCGGTTCGCAGAATGGCGTTGGAATCGCGTGTAGCAATGATCGCACGTGCGATTCTGCCCGCGAATTTTTCCTCACCGAATTCTGCAATAACTTTTTTCAAGGATTTTTCTTCCACGCGTGCCAGCCAGTCGGCCGCACTGATGCCGCTAGCCGGGTCCATTCGCATGTCGAGCGGTCCGTCGGACCGGAAACTGAATCCGCGTCCGGCTTCATCCAGCTGGGGCGACGAGACTCCCAGATCGAGTAGCAAACCATCCACTTTTCCGAGTAGCCCGCGTTCGGCCGCGATGTTTTTGAGATGCGCAATTTCGTCCTTTATGATTTCAAAGCGTGGATCGCTGCGCATGCCTGGATCAGCTGCCGCAACTGCCTGGGCATCCCGATCGATTGCCAGCAATCGACCTTCGCTCCCCAGGAGCCGCAGAATTTCCCTGCTATGCCCCCCACGACCAAACGTACCGTCCACGTAACAGCCGTTGTCCCTGATATTCAGGCCCTGCAGGACCGGCCCCAGAAGGACCGGCACGTGGCTTCCGGCAGGCCCCGTCTTGTCACTCACTCCGTTGGCGCCGGATCAGAAGGACAGTGATTCGAGTTCGGCAGGCAGATCGGCGTTGTCGTCGTCGCCCAGCCATGAATCCCGCTTCGTGTTCCAACGCTCCTCGTCCCACAGTTCGAACTTGTTGCCTTGACCGATCAGGATCGCTTGCCGCTCGAGAGCCGCAAATTCACGCAGCTCCTTTGGCAGCAGGATGCGTCCATTCGCGTCAACTTCGAGTTCGGTCGCGTACCCCACCATCAATCGCTGCAAGCGGCGCGCCTGTTTGTCGAGACTCGGCAGCCGAACCAGTTTTCGTTCGATTTCTTCCCAGTCCGGGAACGGATAGATCAGCAGGCAGTAATCGCGGTCGACCGTGGCAACCAGCTGACCTTCGCAACGCTGCGCAATACGCTCCCGATACCGGGTCGGTATCGCGAGCCGCCCTTTGGCGTCGAGCGTGATTTTGGTAGCCCCTCGGAACACGATTTTGTTGATGGGACAGCGCAGCGCATTGCTGGTGCAAAAGCCGCATTAACCCATCTCCTCCCACTTTTCTCCACTTTTCGACACTATATTAGCGGCGCCGATCCGGGTCAACACAAGTTCAGATTATTTTCTTGTTCTACAGGGACTTATGGACAAATTCGTGGCCGGATTCGGGCGAATTATGGCAGGATTTACGGACTATAAATCAATGGCTTATCTAAGTTATCTCGATCTGACCTGATAAAAGCGTCGCCAGACCCCGACAGTAAAGGGCTGGAGAATACCGGGCGATCAGAAGAAGACGCCTGAAGCCGCAGGCCCGGCCTCAGCGACGGAGGGCGGGCCGGCAGCAGCGACTGAATAAAAAGAGTCGGCCATAAGCCGGGTTCTGTCTCGGGCAATCATTCATCTGGGACAGCCGTCACCGGCTGCCTCTAGCGACCTACCCGGGAGCCCGCTCGGGCGTGCGGTGCGGACCGAAGTCCTGCTACTCCCCTATTTGGTCTTGCTCCAGGCGGGGTTTACCGTGCCGCGGCGTGTTACCACCCGCGCGGTGCGCTCTTACCGCACCTTTTCACCCTTACCGGCGCTGTTGGCGCTTAGGCGGTATGTTTTCTGTGGCACTTTCCATGGGTTCGCACCCTCCAGGCGTTACCTGGCGCCCTGCCCGACGGAGCCCGGACTTTCCTCCGGCGTAAAAAAACGCCAGCGATTGCCTGGCCGACTCTGGGCGGCATGATACGCGAATCGCGCGCGCACTGTGGCGTCAATTCGGGCCGTGCCTCGCAACCGCATGAACGCGATGATCAGGCATTACCTGCGTCTTTTTTCAGCGCCAGCATCAATCGATAGGTTTCGTTCGGACGCCGATTGAGAATGTCGGCCGCGAGACGGGATGCTTTCTTCCCCGGCAATTCACGCATCAGCATTTGCAAGACACGGCGGGCCTCGCCGTCGTCTGCCTGACCTTTCCGCGGCTTTGCACCGGCGATTACGAAAACGAACTCGCCCCTGGATGCAATTCGCCCGTCATCGAGCATCGACTTCAGCACTCCGAGGTTAGCGGCACAGCATTGCTCATGTTGTTTGCTGATTTCGCGGCCAATAAATGCCGGCCGGTCTTCGCCGAGTATCTGCGCAAGATCGGCAAGGCAGTCCGCGGCCCGGTGCACCGATTCGAACAATACAACGGTGCGAGGATCCGCTGCGAAAGCCGCTATGCGTTCGCGCCGCGCTGCCCGCTTCGCGGGCAGGAAGCCCTCGAAGCAAAATCGATCGGTCGGCAAACCGGCGGCGGACAAAGCGGCGATCAGTGCGCTCGGGCCCGGAACCGGCGAAACCGTGATACCCGACTTCTGTGCCGCTGCCACGAGCTGGTAACCGGGATCGCTTATCAAGGGCGTGCCGGCGTCGCTGACCAGCGCAATCGACTGCCCGGCCCGCAGTCGGTCGAGTAATTTCGGTACCAGCTGAAGCTCGTTGTGCTCGTGCAGGGACTGCAGGCGCGTCGCTATGCCGAAATGGCTCAATAACTGTTTGGTATGCCGCGTATCTTCGGCAGCAATCAGTTCGACACCGGCGAGCACATCGCGCGCCCGGAGCGACAAGTCGGAGAGATTGCCGATGGGTGTCGCAACAACAAACAAAGTGCCTTCGGTCACGCCGTTTCTCCCGGAATCGTCTGTTTACTCGCATTTACTGGAAGTCAGGCTGTGGCATCCTGACTGTCACGCTATTATTGTTCATTTGCAGCCCGTCGAAAGGCTGATCAATGCAACGCGGAGCGGGCGCCCATCGTCCGGCCCGCATGTACCGATACACGGAATACGCCACACAATGAGCAAATCGATCAATCGACATTGTATTGCCCTGGCGCTGCTATTGCTTGTTGCAAGCGGCTGTTCTACAACAGATTTTTCGGGCGGCCAGGGATCACAGTCAGAGCGCCGCGCGAGCTCCCTTGCAGGCAGTGGCCGGCACGCCGAAGCGGCCGGGATCTACGTCGGACTGGCCGCCGCTGCACAGGGATCGGAACGGGACCGCTATACGTTGCTAGCCGCCGCCCAGTGGCTGGATGCCGGCGATACGCGCCGGGCCCGCAGCGCCCAGCGCAGTGTCAGCACGCCTGGCGCCGGCGAACTGTTGCGTTTATGGAGTATGAACGAAGCGGGATTGGCATTGCGGGATGGAAAACCCGACGATGCATTGAGCCTGCTGGAGCCTCTCAGCCGACTGCCAATGCCGGTGACTGAGCGAGCCCGTGTCGAGGCACTTCGCGCGGACGCGTGGTTTCAAAAGGACGAACCGGAACGGGCGGTGCAACTTTTCATCCAGCGCGAAACGTGGTTGGACAGTCGGCAAAGCATCGAGCTCAATCGGCGCCGCTTGTGGGCCGGGCTGCTTGTCAGCGATCCCCAGGTATTGCGCGCAGCGGCCGGCGAAGCCTTCGATCCACAGATTCAGGGGTGGTTAATGCTGGGAGCCCTTGCCACCTCGACCGGCCAGCAAGGAATCGGCTGGAGTAACGGTGTCATACGCTGGCGCGACTCGCACGCAGGTCATCCTGCCAATTTCCTGCTCGAGGATTTCGATCTAACAGACGCCGCACTCGCAGAATACCCGCGGCGCATCGCTTTGCTGCTGCCACTATCCGGCAGCAACGCGGCCGTTGGCGAGGCCATACAAAACGGCTTTTTTGGCGCGTATTTTCCGGCCGTAACCGCGCTTGACGACGAGCAGCAAATACGGGTCTACGATACGGCTGCCGCAGGCGGGGTGTCGCAGGCGTATGCGCGCGCCGTTGGCGATGGCGCGGAATTTGTGGTCGGTCCGTTGTTGCGAAACGATGTCGTCGAGTTGGCGAATATCGGTTTGTTGCCAGTACCGGTCCTCACCTTGAACTACCTCCCGGATGAAATCGTTCCGCCTCCGGGCCTGTTCCAGTTTGCGCTGGCGCCGGAGGACGAGGCATCTGCGGCGGCGGCGCGAGCTATTGCGGATGGACTGCGCCGCGCGGTCGTCCTCTATCCGAATAACGACTGGGGACGAAGGGTTGCCGCGAGCTTCGCCGGCCAGTTCGAAGCAGATGGCGGTACGCTGCTGGAACATCGCAGTTATCAACCGTCGAGCCAGGATTTTTCGGTGGAAATCGAAAGCCTGATGGCGCTTACGCAGAGCATCCAGCGTTTCCGTCGCCTCCGTGCGAACATCGGCGGCGCAATTCAATTCGAGCCGCGCCGCCGCCAGGACGTGGACAGCGTATTTCTCGCGGCCGATTCCAACGCGGGCCGGCTGATAAAGTCGCAGCTGAAGTTTCATTTTTCCGGTGATCTGCCGGTGTATTCCACATCGTTTATTTACTCGATGGACGGAAAATCCGACACGGATCTGAACGGCATCATGTTCGCCGATACGCCTTGGATCGTGTCACCGCCCGCCTGGATCGCCGATTACCCGCAGCTATACGCCGAATTCTGGCCAAGCGAGAAACGCCTTGGCCGCTTGCATGCCATGGGATACGACGCGTACCAGTTGGTCATGGCACTTGCCGCGAGTCGCGGCAATGCCATGGAAGAATTTGTCGGCGCAACTGGACGACTGTACCTTGGCGCCGACCGGAAGGTGCACCGAAAGCTGGCCTGGGCCCGTTTCGAACGCGGTCGGCCGGTCGCCCTGCGAGGCGACGACGCTCTGCTCTTGCCGCCAGAGGCCATCGATCCACAACCTTCTTTCGATGCAGCTCCCGAATGGCCGGATCCGACTTCAGGGCAATAGCCAGAAACACTGAGCAGCTGGCCCTCGATCACCTGGGGCGCAACGGCCTCAGACTCCTGCAGCGCAACTTTCGATGTCGACACGGCGAGATCGATTTGATCATGCTCGACCGCGCGGTCATTGTTTTCGTCGAGGTACGATTTCGCAAGCGCAGCGGATTCGCTTCTGCTGCCGCTTCAGTCGATTCGCGAAAACAAGGCAAGCTGTGCCGGGCCGCCGGCCAATACCTGCGTCGCCATCCGCAGTATCAGAACACAGCGGTACGATTCGACGTCGTCGCGTTCGACGGTCCGACACAACAGGATTTCAAGCTACAATGGTTGCAGGATGCATTCAGGCCGATCAGCCGGGAGAATTGATGGACGCCGAAACCAGAGTACGGGAACACTTTGCCGAGAGCATTGCAGCCAAGCAGGCATCGGCGGAGGCCCTGAGCCAGACCATTGCCCGTGCCGGCCAGCTGATGGCGAGCGCATTGCTGGAGGATGGAAAAATACTGAGCTGCGGAAACGGTGGCTCGGCAGGCGACGCCCAGCATTTTTCCTCGGAACTCTTGAATCGCTTCGAAAGGGAACGGCCCGGCCTTCCGGCGATGGCGCTCACAACCGACTCGTCGACTCTGACGTCGATTGCCAACGACTATGCGTACGAGGATATTTTCGCCAAACAGGTTCGCGCGCTTGGCAGGCAAAACGACGTTCTGCTGGCCATTTCGACGTCAGGAAATTCCGAGAACGTCAATCGCGCCATTGTGGCTGCGCACGAGCGTGGCATGAAAGTCGTGGCGCTGAGTGGCCGCGAAGGCGGCCGAATGGCCGCTTTGCTCGGTGACGACGATGTCGAAATCCGCGTACCGGCGACCCGCACAGCCAGAATTCAGGAAGTTCACCTCGTGGCCATTCACTGCCTGTGCGACCTGATCGATACGACCCTGCTCGGCGATTCATGACCTGAGAGTAGTCATTTGACAACTTTGAGATGTGAGCGGGCGCTCTTGGTCGTTTCTTTTTCTTGCGGATCGTGCGGCGGCTCCGGCTGATCGGCACCGTGCGAGAAGATCATGCCCTGCCCGGTTTCCTTGGCGTAAATTCCTAGCACGGCGGAGATAGGCACCCAGACGTCGAATGGCACGCCGCTAAAGCGTGCCCGAAAACTTACAGACGTATTGGTCAACTTCAGATTGTGTGCGGCGGACTGACTGATATTCAGGATGATTTTGCCGTCCTTGACGTGCTCCTGCGGAACCGAGGCACCTTCAACTGACGCGTCAACGACGATATGCGGAGTATGTCCGTTATCTCCCATCCACTCGTGCATTGCCCGAATGAGGTAGGGCCGTTTCGATTTGCTTGGGAGACTTTGAACCACGCCCTACTCTCCGAAGTTTGCCTCGTCGTGCAGCTGAATTAACGATGCAGGCATGATACCACCGCATTTCGCGCTCCAGGCCACGATTGACTATAACGCCCTAGAGGCGCATCTCCTGCTCGAGCTCCGTAAGACTGTCCTGGAAGGATCGTCGTTCGAATACCCTCTTCATGTAGCGCTCGATCGGCTCGGCATTCGAACCCAGCTCGATGCCATACACCGGAAGGCGCCACAATACCGGTGCGATACTGCAATCAACCAGGGAAAACTCATCGCTAAGGAAGTACTGCTTGGCGTCAAAAAGCTCCACACTCGCCATGATGCTTTCGCGCAGCATTTTCTTGGACTTGGCGCTCAGCTTGTTTTCGCCGTCGACTTCAAATTCTTCTGCGAGCTGATACCAGTCAGTCTCTATGCGAAAGAGCGCGAGCCGGAATTGCGCGCGGGTCACCGGATCAACCGGCATGAGCGGCGGGTGTGGAAATCTCTCATCCAGATACTCGATAATAACTCGTGAGTCATATAGCACCAGATCGCGATCAACCAGTGTCGGCACCGTGTGGTACGGGTTCAGATCCATCAGATCTTCCGGCAGATCGGGACCATCGACATTCGATATCTCGATGTTGATGTTCTTTTCTGCGAGGACGAGTCGCGTGCGATGACTATGAATACAGGTTGGCCTGGAAAACAAAGTCATGACGGATCGTCGGTTGGCAATAACTGCCATAGTGCGCTCCCTTTGGAACGTGGAATTAAGTGGCGACGCGTTAAAAAAATCGAAGTCGGCCGAATCAGGTCAGGTGACGTCTTTCCAGATCTGTTTCTTCAGCATGGATGCAATGACCAGGAACACGGTCAGGAACATCAGCACCCAGACTCCCAACTTGCGGCGCGTCGATCGGACAGGCTCCGCAATATACTCCATGAAGTTCACGGTATCGCGGACAAAAGAATCGTACTCCTCCGGTGAGAGTGCCCCGGGTGAAAACAGCTCGAAACGATCGAAGACAACTCCCTGCTGCTCGACGTTCGTAAACTCGGCTGTCTGGAGTCCCTGCAACTCCCACAGCACGTGCGGCATGCTCGTGCCGGCGAGGATAACGTTGTCGACGCCCGTCGGGCTGTCCGGATCGATGTAGAAACCTTTCAGGAAACTATAAACATAGTCCGTGCCCCTGGCTCGAGCCATAAGTGAAAGGTCCGGCGGCGCCTGGCCAAACCACCTGGCAGCGTCCTCGGCCGGCATCGCCGCACGAATCGTTTCGAAGGTCTTTTCCGCATTGAACATCAGATTCTCGATGACCTGATCTTCACTTAGGCCAAGACCACGCGCTACGTTATTGAATCGTACGTAGCGGGCAGAATGACAGCCTGAGCAGTAGTTCATGAAGTTTCGCGCACCGCGCTGCAACGAAACGACGTTGTCAACATCATTACCGGCGGGTTCGAGCTTGGCTCCACCAGCGGCAAAGCTTGCTGAATGGAGACCCAAAGTCATCAGTACTGCAATCAATCTGCCTGCCTTAAGCATGATAAACCACCCTGTCCGGCACCGGCTTGGTCTTGTCGATCGCCGTGTAGTAGGGCATCAACAGGAAGAACCCGAAATACAGAACCGAAAAAATCCGCGCCATCATCACGTAGACGCCTTCCGCCGGTTGCACGCCGAGCCATCCCAGGACAAGAAAACTGACTGCAAAGACCGCGAGTGCCGTCTTGTATATCCAGCCGCGGTAGCGTATTGATTTGACGCGCGAGCGATCAAGCCAGGGGAGGAACAGCGGCAGCAACACTGCCGCTGCCATCAGGATCGCACCCCACAGCTTGTTCGGCACGGCTCTCAAAATTGCATAGAAAGGCGTGAAATACCAAACAGGCGCAATGTGTTCCGGCGTCGCCATGGTGTTCGCCGGCTCGAAGTTCGCGTGTTCGAGAAAATAGCCGCCCATCTCCGGCGCAAAAAACATCACAAACGAAAAAATCATCAGGAACGCAATGATATAAACCAGGTCTTTCGACGTGTGATAAGGGTGAAATGCCACGCCGTCCAGCGGTATCCCGTCGGGCCCTTTGTGATTCTTGATCTCAATTCCGTCCGGATTGTTCGACCCGACATGATGCAGCGCGACAATATGTACGAACACCAGCGCAACCAGCGCAAGCGGTAATGCAATTACGTGCAGGGCAAAAAACCGGTTGAGTGTTATGTCCGAAATCGAGTAGTCACCGCGAATATATTCAACCAGGGTTTCACCGACAAACGGAATCGCGCCGAAGAGCGAAATTATTACTTGCGCGCCCCAATAGGACATCTGTCCCCATGGCAGCAGATAACCGGCAAATGCTTCGGCCATCAGCACGAAGAAAATAAGCATGCCGATGATCCAGATTAGTTCGCGCGGCTTCTTGTAAGAGCCGTACAACATTGCGCGGAACATGTGCAGGTACACGACGATAAAGAAAAACGACGCACCCGTAGAATGCATGTACCGGATGAGCCAGCCCCACTCGACATCGCGCATGATGTACTCAACAGATGCGAAGGCTTCTGCGGCGGACGGCTTGTAATTCATCGTCAGGAATATGCCGGTCAGCAGCTGAATCACCAGCACGACGGTTGCCAACACACCGAAGATGTACCAGATATTGAAGTTTTTCGACGCGTAGTATTCGGTCGCATGTGCTTTCAGCGTTTCGGTAAACGGAAAGCGGTCATCGATCCATTTCATGAAACCGCCCTTCGGGGTTCCGATCTCCGATTCTATTCTTGCCATTACGCGGCTCCCGTCTCAGCGCCGATCATTATCACGTCGTCCCTTATGAAGCGGTACGGCGGTACGCGAAGATTGGTTGGTGCCGGAACACCTTTATAGACGCGGCCTGCCAGGTCGAATTTCGATCCGTGGCACGGACAAAAGAAACCTCCAAACCAGTCGTCGCTGGGGCCTACCTGGAATTGCGGTAACGGGGCACAGCCGAGGTGAGTGCATGAGCCCTCCAATACCAGAAACTCCGGCTTGATCGACCGGTAGCCGTTTACCGCGAATTGCGGCTGTTGCTCAACTACCGCGGAGTCGGGATCGCGCAACAGATCCATTTCCTTGGTCTGATCGAGCCTCTCCAGCATTTCTTTGGAGCGTCGCAACACGAACACGAGCCGGCCGCGCCACTCCACTCTGATCATCTCGCCGGGCTCCAGGGATCCGATCGGCACCTCGACCGGCGCCCCAAGCGCCTGGGCGCGAGCACTCGGCTTTAGCGACGAAAGGAATGGAATCGCCGCCAGCGCAATACCGGCACCACCGGTAACGGCGGTAGCTACAGTGAGGAAATGACGTCTGTTGCGATCAACGTCGTCGGTCATCAGGCACTCCCATTTACACCGGTATGTGGCGTCTTTTTTAGCTTTAATTTCGAAAACTGGTAGATTTGCAGCAGACCCGGTTTGCCGTCAGGATGGCGGCTGGTTCGGGGCTGGGTGCGGAACCCGTGGCGCATTATACACAGGGCCGTTCAATATTGGCTAGGCACAGGCCTGCCATGGACCGGCGGCAGCGATCCCGCAATTTCGAATAATCGCTCTAGGCAGATCTCCCGGAATTAATGAAGTGGCGCGACTCAAGCCAGTACTGGTCTTCTTGCTGCAGTCAGTCGTGGTCGGACTGGCGGCGGCGTTTGTCGCGGTCCTGATTCGACCACAGCTGCTGCCTTCCACCGGCCCGGCCGACCCGGGCATGCAGCCGGCCAGCTACGCGGATGCCGTCGCGGTCAGCGCACCGGCCGTGGCCAATGTCTATACGCGCCGACTGGTGCTGGCAAATGCCGATGACGGCGGCGCGGCAGATCGATACCGCAGCAATACCAGCCTCGGGTCGGCCGTGGTCATAGATCCGGATGGCTACCTCGTAACCAACTTTCACGTCGTCGCGGGAGCGACCGAAATCCGGGTGCAGATGGCCGATGGACGCATAGCCAGTCCCACGGTGGTCGGCGTCGACGCCGAGACCGATCTCGCGGTTCTCAAGGTGGATCTGGGGGAGTTGACGGCCATCCCCCTCGGGCGCTCGGACCAGCTACGAATCGGTGATGTCGTCCTGGCAATCGGCAATCCTTACGGACTGTCGAAGACCGTCACGCAAGGAATCGTCAGCGCTACCGGCCGCGGCCTCCTCGGGCTCAATACCTTCGAGAATTTCATTCAGACGGATGCCGCAATCAACGAAGGCAATTCCGGTGGCGCGCTGATCAATACGCTGGGCCAGCTGGTTGGCATCAACACCGCGGTGCTGGCGCAGGATACCGGCACGGAAGGCATCAGTTTTGCGATCCCTGTGGATCTCGTTCGTGGCGTTGTCGATGAAATCAAGCGTCAGGGGCGCGTCATCCGCGGCTGGGTCGGCCTCGAGCCCGGGGAGCTCACTCGCGCGGAGGCAAATGCGCTGGGCATTGATTCCTCATCCGGCATCATACTGACGAAGATAATCGAAAACGGCCCGGCCGAGGCTGCCGGCCTGTTGCCCGGCGACGTCATTGTCGCCATAAACGGCGAAACGGTCCGGTCCCGCCAGCAGGCGTTACTGATCGTTGCCGCTATGGAACCCGGGGACCGGGTCGAACTCGACGGTTGGCGCAATGGCGAGCGTTTCGCCGCAACACTGACGGCGGCGGAGCGGCCGCCGGAGGAAAACCCCTGACCCACAGCGGTTGCCGGGTCTACCTGGGTACTCGCCGGATCTCCGCGCCCAGCTGTCGAAGTTTCTCTTCGATGCGCTCGTAACCCCGGTCGACGTGGTAGATACGATCAACCAGAGTGTCGCCTTCGGCGGCGAGTCCTGCGAGTACCAGCCCGGCCGAGGCACGAAGATCCGTTGCCATGACGGGTGCCGCGGTCAGTTTGTCAACGCCCGTACATACGGCGACATTCCCCTCGATCCGGATATTGGCGCCCATTCGCTGCAACTCCAGCACGTGTTGAAAGCGGTTTTCAAAAATCGTTTCGGTGATTGTGCCAACGCCGTCGGCAATTGAATTCATGGCACAAAACTGCGCCTGCATGTCGGTCGGAAATCCGGGATAGGGCAGCGTTTTGATACTCACGGCCCGCGGTCTCTTGCCATGCATGTCGAGCTCTACCCAGTCCTTCCCGGTCTTGATCTCTGCACCGGCCTCGCCAAGTTTGATTAACACAGCCTCGAGATCCTTCGGCGCCGCCCTTTTCAATCGAATACGACCACCGGTCATTGCCGCCGCGACAAGGTAGGTACCGGTTTCGATGCGGTCCGGCAATACCTCGTAGCTCGTTCCGCCGAGCGATTCGACACCCTCGATTCTGACCGTGCTGGTACCCGCGCCACTGATCTTTGCGCCCATGGCAATCATGAAACTGGCAAGGTCGATAACCTCGGGTTCACGCGCAGCGTTCTCCAGAACGGTTTCGCCATCTGCGAGTGCAGCAGCCATCATCAGATTTTCCGTTCCCGTTACTGTCACGGTGTCGAAAACAATATGCGCCGCTTTCAGGCGACGAGTTCTGGCCTTGATAAAGCCGTTTTCGACAGTGACTTTCGCACCCATTGCCTGCAGGCCCTGAACGTGCAAATTGACAGGCCGCGCACCGATGGCACAACCGCCGGGCAGCGAGACATCGGCTTCGCCAAATCGTGTAAGCAATGGCCCCAGCACAAGTATCGATGCCCGCATGGTCTTGACCAGCTCGTAGGGCGCGCGACGAACAGGAACATTTCTCGCATCGGCTTCCACGTTCAGCCGGTCGTCAAACGTAACCTCGACGCCCATGCTTTGCAGGAGCGTAATGGTCGTGGCGACATCCTTCAAATGCGGGACATTGCTAATCGTAACCGGTTCGGAAGCGAGCAAGGTCCCCGCCAGAATAGGCAACGCAGCATTCTTTGCCCCGGATATGGAAATTTCGCCGGAAAGCCGGACTCCCCCCTTTATCAATAACTTGTCCAAATTTCACTCAAGCCTTCGCGGCCTGCTCCAGGTCACGCCACTCGTCCGGCGTATGCGCTCGAATTGCCATCGCATGAATTTCGTTTCCCATGAGCCTGCCCAGGCACTGATAAACCATCTGGTGTCTTGCCAGCGGCCGCTTCCCTGCGAAAAGATCGGTGACTACTACGGCGGTATAGTGGGTATTGTCATCACTCCTGACGATGACGCGGGCCGCCGGGAGCCCTTGCTCAATGAGTTCGCGTACCTGTTCGGGGTCCATTGCCTGCCTCTGCTCGGATATCCGGTCGCGCAGTGTAACAAAAGCGGCCCGGCAGCTACGCTTGATGTGATCATGTATTATTGACACGCCGTGCTGATACCTCGCATAAACCGAAGAAAAAGTGCAGCATATTCCTGTCGGCGCGACGGACCGGAATTCGCTCGAACCCGGAAACTATCCCCTTAAAATATGCTTGGCGATTTTCTTGAAGTCTTAGCCGGCCTGGTTCTCCTGATATGGGGGGCAGACCGATTCGTTCACGGTGCGGCAGCCACTGCGCGCAACCTCGGAGTTCCGGCGTTGCTCATCGGACTGACTATCGTCGCATTCGCAACATCGGCTCCCGAGGTCCTGGTCTCCGTCGTAGCGGCGCTGCGGGGCGAATCGGACCTCGCGATCGGCAATGCCATCGGTTCCAATATCGCCAATATCGGCCTGGTCCTGGGTGCCGTCGCCGTCATCCGGCCAATTGAGCTGCAGTCCGCAACCCTGCGGCGCGAAATGCCCGCGATGCTTGCTGTGTCATTGTTGACCGTGTCCCTGTTTCTCGACACCTACCTCAGTCGCATCGACGGGTTCGTCTTATTGACCGGCCTGGTCATTGTGATGTTCTGGTTGGCACGGCTTGGCATGCGTTCCGCAACCAACGATCCCATGAGGGCCGAATACGAGGCCGAAATTCCGATACACGTCAGCATGCGTATGGCGATTATCTGGCTGCTCGTTGGCCTTGTGTCCCTGCTGGCGGGGGCACACCTTATGGTAGACGGCGCAATCAATATTGCGCGTGCGATGGGCGTCAGCGAGGTCGTTATCGGCATTACACTGGTCGCAGTTGCGACCAGCCTGCCGGAATTCGCCGTCACCGTCGTCAGCGCGCTAAAACGTGAATACGACCTGGCCATTGGCAACATTGTCGGCTCCAACATATTCAACCTGCTCGCCGTTATCGGCATTGCTGCGGCCATTGAACCGGCGGTATTGCCGCCGTCGGTACTCTCGCTGCATATCTTCGTCCTGGTGGCCTTCACTCTGGTCTTGTTTGCCATGACCTACGACTACGACGGCAAAGGCCGAATTAACCGCCTCGAGGGGCTCGCCCTGGTCAGCGCATATTTCGCTTACATCGCGTATGTCGTCGTTCAAAACGTTTAGACTTGGGCGGCGCACAGGAACCCACCGGAGCCCCCTTGGCCAAAGACCTGACACCTGAACAACTCGTTACGCTGGCCGGACGGGTTCTGGACATAGAAGCTCGCGCCGTCGAACGCCTGCGATCCCGACTCGACGATTCCTTTGCCCGGGCGTGTGAGCTATGCCTCAAGGTCGAGGGCCGGGTGGTCGTTACCGGCATGGGGAAATCCGGCCACGTTGGCGGCAAGATCGCCGCAACCCTTGCAAGCACCGGCACGCCGGCGTTTTTTATGCACCCGGCGGAAGCAAGTCATGGCGACCTCGGCATGATCACCCGCCAGGATCTCCTGCTCGCCGTCTCCTATTCCGGCGAGACCCAGGAAATCATAACGATACTGCCGCTGGTAAAGCGGATGGGCGCGGGGCTCTTGTCGATGACCGGCCGAAAGGACTCCACGCTGGCGCGCGCAGCAGATGTTCACCTCGACGTCAGCGTAAGTGAAGAGGCCTGCCCGCTTAATCTGGCACCCACTGCCAGCACGACGGCAACACTCGCTATGGGCGACGCGCTGGCCGTCGCGTTGCTGGAGACGCGCGGCTTTACTGCCGAAGACTTTGCTCTTTCCCATCCCAGCGGCAGCTTGGGAAAAAAGCTTTTGTTGCGTGTCGAAGACGTCATGCATACCGGCGCCGAAGTACCCGAGGTACGCGAAAACGTTACTTTGAGCGATGGCCTCCTGGAGATGACGCGCAAGGGTTTGGGAATGACCGGAGTCGTCGATACGAACGGAGTGCTGGTCGGTGTATTTACCGATGGCGATCTTCGACGTGCTCTCGATAGCGGAATTGATATACACAAGTCGACAATGAAATCCGTGATGCACCGCGGTGGCATAGTTACCGCGCCGGATACGATGGCTGCGGCTGCAGTGCTTACGATGGAAGAAAACAAGATCACAGCGTTGCTGGTTGTCGACAAAGACAACAAACTGATTGGCGCTTTGAACGTGCACGACTTGTTCCGCGCAGGAATCATGTGAGCAAACCGTCGAAGAAAAAAGCCGCCGATTTTTCCGACATCCGCTTGCTCGGATTCGATATCGATGGTGTGTTCACGGACGGTCGTTTCTATCTCTCGGACGACGGCGTTGAAAGCAAGGCCTTCAATACCCAGGATGGTTTCGGTATTCGGCGCTTGCTGTCGGCCGGTATACACGTTGCGGTCATCAGCGGGCGGCGGTCCGCCGCAGTGGAAAAGCGTATGCAGGAACTCGATATTGCGCACGTCATTCTTGGTTGTCCGGATAAAGTCGCGGCTTTCGATGCCCTGCGCCAGTCGCTGCAGCTGTCCTGGTCCCAATGTGGCTACGTCGGCGACGATGTGCCCGACCTGCCGCTATTGCGACAGGTTGGTTTTGCCGGAGCTGTTGCCAACGCCGTAGAGGAAGTTCGTCGCAAATGCGACTACGTCACCGCAGCCCATGGCGGCCACGGTGCAGTTCGAGAAGTCTGCGACCTGGTGTTCGGCGCGTCCAACCGGCGATGAGCGTTCGACGCATAACCATCCTCACGCTGTTATTGGCAGCCGCATTCGGCAGTTGGTACTTGTCACAGACATTGTCCAGGCAGCCAGCGGCAAGACCTGCTGCCGAAATCCGGCATGACGGCTTCTACCTGCGATCGGCGCGGGTGCTGGGAACGGATGATTCCGGAAGTTTGCTTTACAGGATCGAAGCCGAGTACGCCGAACAGGTAAGCCCATCGGAAACAGAATTCCAAAACGTCCGCATATTGTATGCGTCGCTTGCGAGGGTGCCCTGGACTCTGGTCGCGGACAGGGCGTCGATCGGTGAAGATCAGCAGCGGGTAACGCTGACGGGGAATGTGATGGCAGTCAGCAACGAAGGATTTTCCGGCGACGTAACCGAAATTCGCACGCAATACCTTGAATTTGAACCGGACACATTTATTGCAAGGACGGAAGATCGCGTGCAGATACGCATCGGTTCGCGAAGCCTGACGGCGACCGGCATGCTAGCATTGCTTCAGGAAAACCAGTTGCGCCTGATCTCTAACGTAAGCGGAAAATTCGTGCCTTGATGTTTCGTGAAACAGTCATCCGGCTTCCGGGCCGTCCGAAGATGGTATCCGCACTGCTCGTCCTGGCGATGCTCGGCGGCGTCTCTGCATCGCTTGCTCAGGAAAGCGACCTCCGCCTGCCTATCTCACTGGATGCGGATTCGACCGACTATGACGGTAAGAGCTCGATGCTGATGTTTCGCGGCCTCAAGCTCACTCAAGGCAATATCGGCGTGGAGGCGGACGAAGGCCGCGCCAGCAAACTCGACTTCGAAGACAGTGTCTGGCAATTCAACGGAAACGTCGTAATCGACACGGAAAATGGCCACATCGAGTGCGAAACCGCGGATTTGAAATTTTCCGGGCACCAGTTGCGACGAGCCACGATTACGGGTTCACCGGCCACCTTTCGCACTCAGCGGCCGGGTAACGAGGAACCGACCCATGCCGAGGCACAGCGCCTCAACTACGATTTCCTGGCAGGTTCAATCGAGTTCTCCGGGGACGCGATCATTACCGAAGGCGGCAACAAGATCTCCAGCGAGTTTCTGGTCTACAGCATCGCCGAACAACGCATCAACGCGCAGTCCGGAGGCGACGGCGAGCGCCGTGTAAAGATCACCTACACACCCAAGGAGAACGGCTCGCCGCCGACAGAAGTCGAGAACGCTGAAATTCCCGAGGGCGACGAAGCTCCATGAGCATACTGAGCGTTCAGGACATCGCCAAACGCTACAAGTTTCGGGAGGTCGTCAAGGGCATCTCGCTGGAAATCGCCAGCGGTGAAGTCGTCGGCTTGCTCGGCCCGAACGGCGCCGGCAAGACAACGGCTTTTTATATGATTGTTGGCCTGATTTCCTGCGACCGGGGCCGAATTCTCCTCGATGGACAGGACCTGACCTCGTTTCCTATGCACAGCCGGTCGCGCATGGGCCTCGGTTACCTGCCCCAGGAAGCATCGGTTTTCCGAAAGCTCACGGTTGAACAAAATATCCTCGCGATTCTGGAAAACCGGTCCGAGCTGGATCGTGCCGGTCGCGAAAAAGAACTCGATCAACTACTAGACGAATTGCATGTCGGGCATGTCAGGACAAGTCTCGGCATCAGCCTTTCCGGCGGAGAACGGCGGCGAGTCGAAATTGCACGCGCGCTGGCGGCGAATCCCAGGTTTGTGCTGTTGGATGAGCCGTTTGCCGGCGTGGATCCCATATCGGTCCTCGATATTCAGCGCATAATCAGGCATTTATGCGATCGTAAGATCGGCGTCCTGATTACCGACCATAATGTGCGGGAAACCCTCGGAATTTGCTCGCGAGCCTATATACTGAATGACGGCAGCCTGATCGCATCCGGTTCCCCGAACGAAATACTGGAAAACCAGCACGTCCGCGAAGTGTATCTCGGACAGGAGTTCAAACTCTGAAGTACATTGGCATTTTCGAATCCAGCAGATCGCCGCTGACCGACAGGACATCGCGTCTGGGCACACCAGGAAACGGCGCATCGCGAGCATGCAAATGCTGAAACCCTCGTTACAACTGAAGCTCGGCCAATCGCTGACGATGACACCGCAGCTGCAGCAGGCAATTCGGCTGCTGCAATTGCCCGTGCTCGACCTGAACGCACAGATTCAGGAGGCTCTCGAGGAAAATATCATGCTCGAGATGGAGGAGCTGCCCGGAGTTCCCACGACCAACTCGGAGTCCACTGCCGAAATCGAGACAATCAAGGCCGAGGACAGCTGGCAAACAAGCTCAATGGAGCGGATCCAGGACAGCGGCTGGAATGGCGAGGCCTTTGCCAGCAATGATTTCGCAGACGAGCGCGGCCAAACCCTGCACGAGCACCTGTTATGGCAACTTGAACTCGAGAATTTTTCGCCGCGGGAATCGGTCATCGGCGAGGCGTTGATCGACGCAATCAACGACGACGGTTACCTCACGGCCGATTTGCAGGAAATACGCAACTGGATCTCGGAGGATGCGGGAGTCAGCATAGAAGAGGTAGAACACACCCTGCAAAAAATCCAGCGCATGGACCCGGTCGGCGTCGGCGCACGCTCGTTGTCGGAATGCATCGTGTTGCAACTTGCACAGCTGGACGAGTCCACGCCGGGCCTGGAGACGGCCGTTCGCCTTGCGGAAGAGCACCTCGATCTGGTAGCCAGTCAGCAATACGCAGAAATTCGCCGCACACTGCGAACGTCCGAGGCCGATCTGGATGAGGCACTTGCATTGGTCAGGAGCTGCCACCCAAAGCCGGGCCTGTCCGTCAGCGGCGCCGCGACCGAGTACGTAGTGCCGGACGTATTTGTTCGCAAGATCGACAATCACTGGCAGGTCGAGATCAGCGCATCGGGAGTGCCGAAACTCTCTGTCAACCAGCAATACGCGAAGCTATTGCGCGGAAATGGCGATCACGCCGTCCTCAAGACGCAGCTGCAGGAAGCGCGCTGGCTGGTCCGCAGCCTGGAGATCCGGAATGAAACCTTGCTCAAGGTTGCAACAAGCATTGTCTCTCGCCAGAAAGAATTTCTCGATCATGGCGACGAAGCAATGAAGCCGTTAGTATTGAAGGATGTGGCAGAAGCGATCGGTATGCATGAATCCACTATCTCCCGAGTCACAACCAACAAGTACATGCATACGCCGCGAGGCGTATTTGAATTCAAATACTTTTTCTCGAGCCACTTGTCGACAGTCGATGGCGAAGACCAGTCTTCAACGTCCGTGCGAGCAAAAATCAAGAAACTTATCGGAGCCGAGAATCCGGCCAAGCCCCTCAGCGACAGCAAGCTCGCGAAAATGCTGGCCAAAGAGGGAATTACCGTCGCCAGACGCACCGTCGCCAAGTATCGCGAATCTCTCAAAATCGCGTCATCCAGC
This sequence comes from Gammaproteobacteria bacterium, assembly GCA_029865385.1. Taxonomy (GTDB): domain Bacteria; phylum Pseudomonadota; class Gammaproteobacteria; order Steroidobacterales; family Woeseiaceae; genus JAKEGN01. The sequence continues at coordinate 3,069 of JAOUGX010000041.1, read as the reverse complement.
GAGCGCCGCGTCAGGGCACCCAAATAGATACACAACTCTGGCAGAATGCCAAGGAGGAATACTCGCAACTGATCCGATCGACGTCTGGAGCGCAGGGCTCTGCTCAGGAGGCAGTCCCCGCGTTTCTTGCAGGCACATAATTTCAGGAGACGACCATGCAATTAAGCGTTACCGGCCACCACATCGATATAACCGATGCATTGAGAGAGTACGTTATCAGCAAGATCGAAAAGATTGAGCGTCACTTTGATTTGGTTTCAGATGTACATTGCATACTGAAGGTCGAAAAACTTCGCCACACGGCTGAGGCTACAGTTAGTGTCAACGGCGGAAAAATCTTTGCGGATGCAACCGAAGAAGATATGTATGCGGCCATCGATGGTTTGGTCGACAAACTGGATCGTCAGGTTCGAAAATACAAGGAAAAACTTGGAGACCATCACGCAAGGGACGCAAACAAGCGCTCGTTCGTGTAGCCGACCCGTTCACCGAAACGACAACCGCGCCAGCGGATTTGCCGCCTGGCTGGCGAATCAGAAATGCCTGCTGCAGATATAATCAAATCTGAAAATGTTCTGTGCAACGCGCGTGCGCGAAGCAAGAAGCACTGCCTCGAGATTCTCAGCGAACTACTTGCGCAGTCCAGCCCCGACATTGCCAATGAAGAGATTTTTGCACGACTTGTCGAGCGCGAGCGCCTGGGTTGTACCGGACTCAGCAAGGGAGTTGCATTTCCACGCTGCCGTGTATCCGGCGCGACCAAGAGCAGCGGTGCGCTGATAAAATTATCTGAGCCGGTCGACTTCGATGCCATCGACGGCGAGCTTGTCGACATCGTATTCGGGCTGATGATTCCCGAAGAATTGGATTCCGGTAATCTCGGCGACATCAAGTTGATCACAAGTTTGCTCAGCGACCCGGCGGTACGCGCCAGCCTCCGCCAGGCCAATTCAAGCCGCAGCCTGTATGATGTGCTGCTTGCCGGCATCGAGCGCTTTGCGGCAGTTACCGACAGTTCCAATGCCGGTCCTGACGAGTCGGATATCGAAACCAGGGCAGACGAGTGAATGAGGGAGCGACTACAACCGGCGATATGAGGCTCATAGTCGTCAGCGGACTATCCGGGTCGGGCAAGAGCGTCGCGCTGCACGTCCTCGAAGACCTCGGTTATTACTGCATCGACAACATGCCTGCCGCGTTATTGAAGTCGCTTCTGCAGGAAGTTACCCGAACCCGGGATAACTCCACCCCCCTGGTAGCGGTCGGAGTCGATGCCCGAAATCGCAAGAGCGATCTGGAAGCATTGCCAGGTCTGATCGCCGAGTTGCGCGCTAATAATGTGCAGACCGATGTTCTGTTCCTGCAGGCCAGCGACGAAATCCTGCTCAAAAGATACAGTGAAACGCGTCGCCGGCACCCGTTGGCAACCGATGGCGTGGAACTGCGTGCTGCTATCGCGAGAGAGCGGGAACTTCTCGGGCAAGTCATCAATGCGGCAGACCTGGTCATCGACACGTCCCGCAGCAGCATCTATCAGCTGGCGGATGCCATCCGTGACAGAGTGGATAGTCGCAAGATCAACATGCTTTCCGTGCTGATCGAGTCATTCGGATACAAGCATGGTATTCCTGCCGACGCCGACTTCGTATTTGACTTGCGTTGTCTGCCGAATCCTTACTGGCAACCGGAGCTGCGCAAGCTGACCGGCCAGGACGCTGCAGTACAGAAGTTCCTCGATGCGGAACCACAATTCAAGGAAATGTTCGAGGACATCCTCGCATTTCTCGGCCGATGGATTCCGCGGTACGTCAGTTTTGACCGAAGTTACCTTACAGTGGCGCTGGGCTGTACCGGCGGTCAACACAGGTCTGTGTACATGACCGAAAAACTGGCAGGGGAATTACGAAAACTGCACGATCCTGTCCTTACGCGCCATAATGAGATTCCAACGGCGACGGTCACGACCGACTGACGGATTCGATACAGCCGAACATTTACACCTTTCGGCGAATTCGAAAATCACATGCTCATCCGGACCCGGATGAGGTGAAAGACTTGTTAGGATCATCCAGCTAAACTGCGCACCGGCCGGCAAGTGTGCCAGGGACGAAACCATGGATGCGAGAGAGCAAACTCTGACCAATCTGCGACTGCTAAGGGAAAAACTCGGCAGCGGCAGCATGCGCTCGGTGCGCATGCTGGTACACAGCCTGCGTCCTGGCGAAGTCGCCCGATTGCTGGAATCCATGCCGCAACAGGAGCGTGCCGTAATTTGGGAGATGGTGGATTCCGAGGACGAGGGTGACGTACTCGTTGAAGTAAATGAAGAGGTGCGGGACGGCCTCATCAAAGGAATGGAAACCGAAAAACTGCTGGCCGCGGTAGACGGCATGCAGGTGGATGATCTCGCGGATTTGCTCGCGGAATTGCCGGAGGCGCTGACCCAGGAAGTCCTGCGTTCGCTCGACCATCAGGATCGTGAACGCCTGAATCAGGTGTTGTCCTATGACGAGGACTGCGCCGGCGGCCTGATGAACATCGACATCGTTACGGTTCGGCCCGACGTCACGTTGGACGTAGTGCGCCGTTACTTGCGTGCTCGAGGCCAGATTCCGGACGGAACGGATTCCATCTACGTCGTAAATCGAAACAACGAGTACATCGGATCACTGTATCTGTCACGTCTGCTGACCCTTGATCCCGCCAGTTCCGTCGCGGCGGCTATGTCCACCGATGTGTTGCCGATTCCGGCCCACACTTCGTCCGAAGAGGTGGTCTGGGAATTCGAGAATCGCGACCTCCTGTCAGCACCGGTCGTTGACGACGACTACCGGGTGGTCGGCCGAATCACGGTTGATGATGTCGTTGACGTCATACGTGAAGAAGCGGAGCACTCGCTGATGAGCGCTGCCGGTCTCGATGAAGAGGATGACATGTTCGCTCCTGCCCTGCGAAGTGCCCGACGGAGGGCTATCTGGCTGGGAGTGAACCTTGCGACCGCCTTCCTGGCCGCCTCTGTCGTGGACATTTTTCAGACGACGCTGGACAAGATCGTGCTTCTCGCCGTAT
>JAOUGX010000140.1 GCA_029865385.1 Gammaproteobacteria bacterium | reverse complement strand
TTCGAGACGGGATCAAGGCGCTGTTGCGTTCGACTGGCGATATCGACGTCGTTGCCGAAGCCGGAGACGGGCGCGAAGCGATAGCGCTGGCAGACAAAGCGGAAATCGATGTGCTGATTATGGATATTGCGATGGCCGGCCTCAACGGCCTCGACGCAACCAAAAGAATCGTGGACAAGAATCCGAAGGCCCGGATCATCATTCTTTCGATGTACGACAGCGAAGAGTATGTCGTGCGCTCGATGCACAGCGGCGCACGTGGCTATCTTGTCAAGAACATGGCACCGAAAGAACTCGAGCTGGCAATACGGAAAGTGGCTTCGGGCGGTGTTTACCTGAGCCCGGCAATCGGTGATGCGATGCGCTCGCAATTGCTAAAGCAAGCTCCGGCGAGCGGAAGCATCGATGCCCTGACGTCCAGGCAACGCGAGATTCTTCAGGCCGTTGCCGAGGGGCTGTCAACCCGCGCCATCGCCGATTTGCTGTCGATCAGCCCGAAGACAGTCGAGACCCACCGCAGCCAGCTGATGCAAAAGCTGGATATTCACGACGTGCCCGGGCTGGTGCGATACGCCATCCGGCACGGCCTGATCAGCGTTGGCTAGTCGGCTGCTGCGTCGATTGCATGAGCTGTCGTCCGCAGACTGAATTTTTTGCTAACCTCGGCATCAAATAATACAGACAAAGACCGGTGGCGATTCAACATAACGCATGCCGGTCAGCGAGGAGAGGGAAATGGATACTGCGTGGATCGAGGTTTTCGTGCTGACCCTTAGCGAATGCGTAGCGCCAGCCGGCAAGACCGTTTGCGAGCAGCAGCAGCTGCAGATGCAGTTCGTCGATCAGGCCGAATGCGAAATGGCCCTGCAACAAATGCTGACGCTGAAAGAGGGCGCGGACAATGTCATCGTTTACAAAGACAAGAGTTATTGCGCGCCGTCGGCTGCACAGCGGCCGATATTCAAATCACTGAATGAAGTGAACGAAAAACTCGCCGGCTCACCAAACTGGAGTGCGCCGCAGGTTGACGAAGCACCTGTGGACTTCATCCGGAGTTCTCACGAGGAAAGACTTGCCAGCCTGCATAATTGCGAAGACGTGAGCGGCGTTGCGCCCTGTAAGATCGGCGACATCATCATTGAAGGTGCGAGCCGGCAGCCGGTCGAAGTCTGGCGGCGCGATAACTAGCGTTTTCCGTTCCATCCGCAGTTGCCTGTTTTTGCGAGCGCAGCGAAGCAATCGCCATGATTGCTTCGTCATTTCGTTCCTCGTAACGACCAATCTGCCCTGGGCAGGCTTTTAACAACGCCTGGCACCTGCCCGGCGCATCCGCCGCCAACCGATTAAGTTTCCCCGAACGTCTATCTCCATAGACCGGCGCTGTGCCGCGTGGCTGTGCGTTCCTTCAAGGACGAGCAGAAAAGCTTTAAATTTCAGGAACCTAAAGGAATGAACACCATCGGAACCGCCCGCGGCCTCATGCGAAATCGCCTGGCCGGCGTCGCCTTCATCTTCTTACCCATACTGTTGTCCGGCTTGGTGCTGCGAATCGCGCTGGCGACGACCGTGTGGCAGGAACTGGGCGGTTTCATTAGCCTGCTGGCCGCCCTGGCGGTCGGCCTTTTCCATGACCTCGTCTTTGCGTCTTACCTTGCGATACCTGCTGTTCTCTACCTTGCTTTGGTCCCGCAGCGACTTTTCGCCAGCAAGGCGCAGCGCATCGCCAGCTGGATTTTCTTCGCCTGCGTCTGGTGGTTCGTCTTCTTCCAGGCGGCGGCGGAGTGGATCTTCTGGGACGAGTTCGGCGTACGATTCAATTTCATCGCGGTCGACTACCTCGTGTACACGACCGAAGTCATCGACAATATTCTGCAGTCCTACCCGGTTGGCAGGATTGTCGCCTCCATTGCTGCAATCGCCCTGATTGCTAACGGGTTTTGCTGTCGCACGGCCATTTACAAAGCCTGGCTGAATTCCGACAGCCGCTTTCTGCAACGCCGGGGCATCGCCATTGCAATGCTGTCGGTACCGGTGCTGGCTACGGCATTTGTCTCGCAAAGCGGTATGCCGCATTTCGACAACCGCTACGAACAGGAATTGGCGAAAAACGGCCAGTACTCGTTCTTCGCGGCTTTCCGCAACAACGACCTGCCGTACAGGGATTTCTACGACACCGCGCCTGGCGAGGAAGCGATGAGCAGGCTGCGAATGATGGTAAGCGAGCGTCGAAGCCTGTTTCTCGGCAGCGGCGGGAATCCGGTCCGCAGGAAAATCACTTCCGCAAAGGAAACTATCCGGCCGAACGTCATCCAGATTACCGTCGAAAGCCTGAATGCGGACTTCATGTCGCGTTTCGGCAATACCCAGGGCCTGACACCCCGGCTGGACGAACTGGCGAAAGAAAGCCTGGTGTTCAATAACTTCATGGCCACCGGGACACGTACGGTACGCGGCATGGAAGCGCTGACCTTGTCGGTTCCGCCGACGCCGGGCCGTTCGATCGTCAAGCGCCCGGACAATACGAACCTGTTCACGATTGGCACGGTGTTTCGGGCCAACGGCTACAAGACCTCATTTATCTACGGTGGCCGCGGTTACTTCGACAACATGAATGCCTTTTTCGGCGGCAACGGTTTCGAGATCCACGATCAGGCATCGGAACCCGATGAAGGCGTTGAGTTCACCAACGCCTGGGGTGTAAGCGACGAAGACCTGTACAAGTGGGTCCTTGCCGAAGCTGACAAGTCCGCGGCGGCAGGTGAGCCGTTTTACCAGTTTGTCATGACAACCTCGAATCACAGGCCCTACACCTTCCCTGAGGGTCGCATCGACATGCCGTCGCACTCCGGCCGGGCGGCCGCGATCAAGTACACGGACTACGCGATTGGCAAGCTCCTCGACGAGGCGCGCAGCAAGCCGTGGTTCGATAACACGATCTTCGTCATCGTCGGGGATCACTGTGCCAGCAGCGCAGGCAAGACCGATGTGCCGGTCAACAACTATCACGTGCCGCTGCTGGTTTACGCACCAGGCATCATCGCGCCGCACGAGATCGACACGCTGAGCAGCCAGATCGACTACGCACCGACGCTGTTCGAATTGATGGGCTGGTCCTACGTCAGCGAATTTTACGGCAAGGACATCCTCGCGATGCGGCCGGAAGAGGGCCGCGCATTGGTCGGTACCTACCAGAGCCTCGGCCTGTATCGAAACAACAAGCTGACGCTGCTCAAACCGCTGCACGTCGCGGAATCCTATGTCTACGATCCGTCGACGAAAACGCAGGCTCGCAGCAAGCTCGACGCCAACGAATACCTGGACGCCATAGCCTACTATCAGAGCGCTGCTGACGGTGTGGCAACAGAACCGGGAGCGCTTGTTTCATGGGCGACCGCCGGCTCCGCTCGCTGATTTTTGCGTCGCTGGCGGCTGCGCTTGCGCTAGCTGCAACTGTTGCCGTTGCGCGGCTGACCGGTATCGATCAGCAGTTGTCCGAGCTTTTCTTCAATCAGGCAAGCGGCCGCTGGCTGATCGATCACGATACGAGCGGCCTGCGGCTGTGGTTTTACGATGGCCCGAAAGCGCTGATCATTTTTTTCGGTGTCTTTTTACTCTGCGTGATGCTCCGACCTTCTTTGGTACCGGCAACCTGGATGACCCGCGGCGAGGCGGCATTCGTATTCCTCTGCCTTGCCATTGTGCCGCTGGTCATCGGTGTTATCCGGAACAACTCCAACGTGCAGTGTCCCTTCACGCTGCAGCAGTTCGGCGGTGCGCAAAGCAACGAGCTGGCTCACGTCAGTCTTACAGGGTTTATCGAAGCCCGGCGTCCCGGCGGTTGCTGGCCGTCGGGTCATGCCAGCGGCGGCTTTGCGCTGCTTTGCCTGGTGTTTCTGGAACGGCGCCGATCGACGCGAAGACTTCTCGGGTTACTGGGTGTCGTCGCTGGCACGGCGATGGGTGCATACCAGGTCGCACGTGGCGCGCACTTCGCAAGTCATGTACTGGTAACCGGATTGATATCGGTTCTGGTGTGCGGCGGCATTGCTGCAGTCTTCCAGTGCATTACCAGTCAGAAGCTGCGTTTCGCCTCGATCGACAACTGCGCTCCGCGAATGTCCGGCTCGCCGTCCAGCGGGAAAGCCAGGTCTATGTGAAGCATCCGGCCAAGGCCGGAGCGGGCATTGCCAAGCCGTAGCCCGATACCGACGTCGCGCAGTACCCCGAGGTTCTGGTCTCCAACAGGACTGTCTCCCCAGGTTCGACCGGCATCAAAGAATGCCGCTGCGCCTACGTGAAACAGGCGGAACGGAAACCAGTCGGTGAATATCCGCTGCTCTACGGTAAAGAGCACTTTGGAATCGCCAGTCTGATATCGAATCGGGTAGCCGCGCAATCCGCTGTCGCCGCCCAGCAGAATCTGATTGTCGATATCCAGATTGCTGCCCGCGGATACGTCAAAGTTGACGTACAGCAGTCGCTTTTCCGATTGTTGCCAGTGGTAGTTGGCGAATCCGGAGATCAGGAGGTTTTCGGCGTTTCCAGACATCACCCGGCTTGCGAGTTGGGCTCCGAATAGCAGAGTTCCCTTTTCTCCCGCCTGCATGCCGTTGCTGAAAGTACTGCTCAAGTGAAAACCACTGGCTGTTGATCCGGCTGCAGCGGAAGAGTACCCGAGTTTCGCGCTGAATCTTGTGCCGTAGTACAGGTCCTCGGTTCGCTGAATCTGATCGAAATTTCGCGTCGTCTCGAAATGATCTTCCATCAATTCAAATCCAAGATACGGGATTACGAAGCGGCGATTCTCCGGCACGATGGACTGCTGGAGCATGTCGTCGGGAATCGGCGCGAATTGATGATCGTCATACACGAGCCCGGACGTAATGCGGTGGGTCCAGTCGTCCTTCAGCCCTTCAGACCAGCCGGCACTGATCTCGTGATAGCTTAGGTCGTGTTCGAACTGCGCCATCTTGTCGCCGAGATCGTAGAGCGTGTCGGTTTGTTGCGCGGCGCGAAAAGAAGCGCCAAAAGCGTTTCGGCTATCGAGGGAGTAGAAGGGTTTGCCGAAACGCAATTGGCGCTCAAATCCGTCGCTGTTGTTCGAGTACGCGGCGGCGGCATCGTAGCGACTGCCGAATAGTTGCTGTTTGGCTACTTCGAAAATCGTATTTTCGCGATCCACGGTCGACTTGTACTTTGCGGCGACGTAGGTACCGGTGCCCAGCAAGTTGTATTCCTTGAGCCCGAAGCCGCCGGTGTTGACGCCGCCCTGGCGGCCGAACGAGACATCGGCACTCAGCGTCCAGACGTCCTGGGTCTGGACCCTGAGGTCGACCACGCCGTCTTCGTAGCGAACCGGCTCGATGCTCGCTTCGCCAATGAAACGATTGGCCCGCAGTAAGCGCGCCGACTCTTCCGTTGCCTGCTCCGAGTAATCTTCGCCTTGCCGAAAGAGCAGCTGCGACTCGATAACCTGCGGGCGGGTCTTGATGTGCAGTGAGTTCACCATGCGATACAGCCAGCGGTCCTCCTTCGGGTTGTCCGGATCGAAGATATTCCTGTTGTCGACGTAGATCCGGCCAACCTTCGCGTCCTGAATCTCGAGGGCAGCGGGGGTCAATTTGGTCGACACGAGGCTGCCGGAATTGAGGTCTGCGTCGGCAGCGGCGCTGGCTGAGGAGACAAGCAGCAGTACCGTCAGTCCGGCGAGAGCCGCCTGTCTGTTCGGTTTCTTTTCCCCGCAATAGATCGGCATGACTTCTCCCTCAGATAGGTGGCCCGAGCCCGGGTCTTTTTTGCTGGTTTCAGAAAATAGACGCGCCGGCCGGGAAAACCGGTCCGGAATCCGGTAGAACAGGTGTTGTGCGCTTCGGACCCGGGGACCGGCCGTGCCTTGCCGGCCGGGACTGGCCGGGAAATGTCGCCGTTATCCGACCGAATCACCGTGCAGAACCGTCTAAGGTTCAGGGCAAGCCACGAGGCCGATGGACTTGATACTTCACGCGCAGGATAAAAATCTTGTAAAACAAATGCTTGCGGGAGATGAGCGGGCGTTCAGGCGTTTTTTCGACGACAACTTCCGGCGCCTGTACCGCTTTGCGCTGGCACGGCTTGGCAATGACACGGACGCGGCCGAGGAGGTCGCACAGGTGGCACTGTGCAAGGCGACACAGAATCTCGACTCCTATCGGGGCGAGGCGGCGCTTTTCACGTGGCTATGCACGATCTGCCGCAATGCTGCGACCGACTGGCTTCGTCAGCAGGGACGGTATCGCGAAAACATAGTGTTGATTGAGGATTTTCCGCAGGTACAGGCGGTGGTCGACTCGCTGGAGGAGGACGACAGCCTGCGCCCCGACAGGCGACAGGAGCGCGTTGAACTGGTGCGTCTCATTCAAGTCGCCCTGGACAAGTTGCCGCCGAACTACGGAAACGTGCTGGAGTGGAAATACATCGATGGCTACTCGGTCAAGGAGATAGCCGGGCGAATGGAGTTGGGCACGGAGGCCACCCAATCATTGCTGGCGCGTGCCAAGCGCGCGTTCTGCGATGTGTACGCAACGATGACCGAATCGCTGCAGGTGGAAAATGCGAACAGAGGACTGACATGAAAAGCGTATCCGAACTCGAATCCGATATCCGGAGCGACGAGGCTCTTGAGGCGCTGTTTGCCAAGGCGGCGGCCCGTCCGTTGCCGCGTGCGGATCGCGAAGAGCAGATTCGCGAGCGTGTGCGTGCGGCCTGGCAGCAGGGTGTCAGGAGCCGGCAGCGGCGCCGCAACAACTACTTCGCGATGGCCGCGTCCGTGGCAATCGCTGCAATCATCGGCGTTTTGCTCTATCAGCCGCGGCTGGCGCCCGTCGACGGCAGCCCCGTGGCCATG
>JAOUGX010000004.1 GCA_029865385.1 Gammaproteobacteria bacterium | reverse complement strand
ACCGGCGTCGGGAGAAACCTGTAGGAGCCTGCATTGCAGCCGATACCGGCGTCGGGAGAAACCTGTAGGAGCCTGCATTGCAGCCGATACCGGCGTCGGGAGAAACCTGTAGGAGCCTGCATTGCAGGCGACTTGCCAGCGGAAGCTGCACAAGATATCGGCGCCACGCCGGTTGGCGTTTGCAACCCTATAGCAGCAGCCGCTCGATGATGTTTTTGTAGATGCGTGTCAGGCGCGCGACGTCCTCGACCAGCACCTGTTCGTTGACCATGTGAATGGTGGCGTTGACCGGCCCTAGCTCGACGACGTCCGTGCCCGTCGGCGCAATGAAACGGCCATCCGAAGTGCCGCCGCCGGTGGACAGCTCCGCCTCGATACCGGTCACTTCCCTGACCGCTGCGACAACCGCGTAGGTTAATTTGCCGGGCTGAGTCAGGAACGGTTCGCCGGACAGGTGCCATGTCAGTTCGTAATCGATCTCCTCCGCATCGAAAATCCCGGTGACTTTCCTTCTCAGGGACTCGTGCGTCCATTCGGTCGAATAGCGGAAATTGAATCGCGCCGTAAGTTCTGCGGGAGTCACATTGGGCGCGCCAACGCCGCTGCGGATGTCGACAACCTGGAAACTGGTCGGCGGGAAATGCTGATTTCCGAGATCCCATTCGATTTCGTGCAGCCTCGATAATACGGGTGCAAAACGCCGGATCGGGTTGTCCGCAAGATCCGGGTAGGCCACGTGTCCCTGCACGCCGCGGACCGTCAGCATGCCGCTCAACGAACCTCTGCGGCCGATTCTTATGGTGTCGCCAAGAACCGCCTGGCTCGAGGGTTCACCCAGAACGCACCAGTCGATATGTTCGCCGCGATCCTCAAGCGTCTGCATGACTTTGCGGGTCCCGTCGCTGGCCCGGCCTTCTTCGTCACTCGTAAGGAGCACCGCCAGGCTGCCGGCGTGGTCCGGGTGTTCCGCCACGAATTGTTCGATTGCGACAGTCATTGCCGCCAGGCCGCTTTTCATGTCGGCGGCGCCGCGTGCATACAGGACGCCGTCCTTGACGACCGGATCGAAAGGATCGGTCGCCCAGGCATCGGGGTCGCCCGGCGGGACGACATCCGTGTGACCCGCGAAACACAACAGCGGCGCGGCACTGCCACGGCGGGCCCAGAGGTTCTTTACGTCGGCAAATGGCAGCGATTCGCAGTTGAACCCGCTCTGCTGCAGTCGGGATGACAGGACCTGCTGGCAGCCGGCGTCGTCCGGCGTGATCGATCGTCGTTGTAACAGTGTATGCAACAGGTCGAGGACGGCCCCGTCACCGCTACTCATTCTGCGCCGGTCCCGATGCCGCGCCCCTTGTCGAAATAGCTTTTCATATTATTGATTTATCTACTAATTGTGAATATTGACCGGGCCGGCATTTGACCTTCGCGGCGGCCGGCAGCGCTTGCAACAATTCCGTAACAATTGACCGTTAAGCTTTCCTGACAATCACCACCGGTAATTCCCGCCGCGCATTCAATGAATTGCGGCAACACAGGAGCTGACAGTGACGAAGAGAAGCACAGCCGCGTTATTGCTTGCAAGCGCAGCAAGCATTGCATTGATGAACACGAGTGCCTTTGCTCAGGCAGGGCGCGACTATATCTATATTGTCGGTTCGTCGACGGTCTACCCATTTGCCACCGTGGTCGCCGAGCGCTTCGGCCGTGGCAGCCAGTTCAAGACGCCGAAAGTCGAATCCACCGGTTCGGGTGGCGGCCTGAAGCTGTTCTGCGACGGAGTCGGGGTCGACTACCCCGACGTCGCCAATTCTTCGCGTGCCATCAAGCAGTCCGAAATGGACCGATGCTCCGCTAACGGTGTCCACGAGATCATCGAAGTAAAAATCGGCTACGACGGAATCGTTGTCGCCGCGGCGATGTCATCGGCCACGATGAGCCTTTCTCGAAAGGACCTGTTCCTGGCGCTCGCGAAGCAGGTGCCCGGTGCCAGTTCCGGGCAACTGGTTGCCAATCCTTACAAGACCTGGAAGGACGTCAATCCGACACTGCCGGCGCGGGCTATAGAAGTGCTGGGTCCGCCGCCGACCTCCGGAACCCGCGATGCCTTTGCCGAGCTGGCGCTTGAAGCCGGTTGCCAGGAGATCGACTGGATCGCTGCTTTGAAATCTTCGGACAGCGAGCGGTTCCTGACGATCTGTCACACGGTGCGCGAAGACGGCGTTTTTGTCGAAGCCGGCGAGAACGATAACCTGATCGTGCAAAAGCTGGAGGCCAATCCTTCGGCTTTGGGAATCTTCGGTTTCAGTTTCCTGGATCAGAATGCGGACAAGGTCAAAGGCGAGCCGATCGACGGCATTGCGCCGAGTTTCGATGCAATTGCCGACGGTTCCTATCCCGTGTCACGGCCATTGTATTTCTACGTCAAAAAAGCACACGTCGACGTTATCCCGGGCCTGCGTGGTTACCTTCGGGAGTTCACCAGCGATCGAGCCTGGGGTGAGTTCGGTTATTTGTCGGATCGCGGCCTGATTCCGCTCCCGGACGAGGAACGATCGCAGGTGGCAGCGGCGGTCGCGGATCTGAGCCCGATGTCGGCGGCCAAAAACTGAATCCTGCGCGCTCTCCGGCGCTGTTCGTCATGCGATCATGCGTATACTCCCGGCGGCCTCGGGCAATGACAACAGGTTGACGCAACATGCAAGGAACGACACTGGTATTGATCCTTGCCGGCATGGCGACGGCCGCGTTCTACCTGGGTCGGAGTCGATCGCTGGAAATCGCCGGCGGCCCTTCCGGGATCAGCAACCTTCATTCGCTTCCCGGCTACTACGGATATTACGTTGCCATTTGGTGCCTGCTGCCGGCACTGGCATTGCTCTTCCTGTGGCTGGTCGCCGAGCCGCGCGTAATTGTCGCACTCCTGATCAAGAGCCTGCCGCAGGCCCAGCAGTCCCTGCAGATCGGCGAACTGGACTTGCTCGTAAACAACATTCGGAACCTGGCGGCGGGAGACGCCGTGTCCGGCGAAATAGACGCGCTGCTTCGCGAGGCGGCCGCCCGGCACACCGAATACACGGCGACCAGTCGTCGGCTGCTGGCCACACTGTGTTTCGGCCTGGCCGTACTCGGCGCGGCCGTCGCCCGACGACGTATTTCGCCGCAACTGCGCGCCCGCAATCGTGTCGAGCGTGTTGTAAGCATTCTGCTGATTGCTGCATCGAGCATCGCAATCCTGACCACGATCGGCATCGTTTTTTCCGTTTTGTTCGAGGCCATTCGCTTTTTTCGCGAGGTGCCCGTCAGTGAATTTTTGTTCGGACTGAACTGGAGTCCGCAAACGGCGATTCGGGCGGACCAGGTAGGTTCTTCCGGCAGTTTCGGCGCGGTACCGCTGTTCACCGGTACTTTGCTGATTACCTTTATCGCCATGGTGGTCGCCGTACCGATCGGTCTCATGACGGCCATCTACCTTGCAGAGTATTCGTCGAGTAGGGTACGGGCTGTGGCCAAACCGCTTCTGGAAATTCTTGCCGGCATTCCGACGGTCGTATACGGATTTTTCGCGGCATTGACGGTTGCACCGGCGCTTCGTCGCGCCGGTGAATTCGCCGGAGTGCAGGTTGCGTCCGAGAGTGCACTCGCTGCCGGACTGGTTATGGGGATCATGATCATCCCGCTTGTGTCATCGCTTTCGGACGATGCGATCAATGCGGTGCCCCGGGCGATGCGAGATGGCGCGCTGGGTTTGGGATCGACACGCTCCGAAGCCATGCGAAATGTCATTCTCCCTGCGGCACTTCCCGGCATCGTTGGCGGCGTTCTGTTGGCGGTTTCCCGTGCGATAGGCGAGACGATGATCGTAGTAATGGCCGCGGGCCTTGCGGCAAACCTTACGGCAAATCCGTTTCAGGCCGTTACTACCGTTACAGTGCAAATCGTCACTCTGCTGGTCGGCGATCAGGAGTTCGACAGTGCCAAGACGCTGGCAGCATTTGCGCTTGGCCTCGTGCTGTTCGTCGTGACGCTGGGCCTGAACGTCATCGGCCTGCAGGTGGTTCGAAAATATCGGGAGCAATACGAATGAGCAGACGGCGATGACCAGGAGCAAAAACGTCTCGCGGCAGAAAGTCGAAGCCGGCCTTAAACAGCGCCGTCGACGCGAACGCTGGTTTCAGATGCTCGGCCTGCTAGCCACAACCATCGGTGTCGTATTTTTGCTGGTGTTTTTCTCGACGCTGATTTCCAAAGGATCGTCTGCTTTCATGCAAACGCACATCATGCTGGATGTGGAGTATTCAGCAGAAATCATTTCTCCGGATGGAAAGCCGGACACCGTATATGCTGACTATGACGCCATCATCAGAAACGCACTGATGGAAATTTTTCCTGAGGTCACGGATCGGCGTGAGCGTCGCGATTTGCAGCGCATGGTGAGTATTGGCGCCGGCTATCAGATGCGCGCGGTCATCGAGAGAGATCCGAGTCTCATCGGAACGCGTCAATCGATCGTCGTGCCGGCTGCAGCCAATGTCGATATGGTTGTCAAAGGCAATATAGACCGCGACATTGATGAGAACCTGCGCCCGGTTTCCGATCGCCAGCTCGCCTGGATCGATCGGCTTGACGCAGAGGGAAAACTCGTTACGCAGTTCAACACTGCTTTGTTTACCAATGGTGACTCCCGCGAGCCGGAACTGGCCGGGATTCGCGGTGCACTGATGGGCTCGCTGTATATGCTGGTCGTTACCATCGTGCTTGCGTTTCCTGTCGGTGCCGCTGCCGCTGTCTATCTCGAGGAGTTCGCGCCGCGCAATCGCTGGTCCGATTTGATCGAGGTGAATATCAACAATCTGGCAGCTGTGCCATCCATAGTTTTTGGCTTGCTTGCGCTCGCAGTGTTCATCAACTGGATGTCGCTGCCGCGATCCGCGCCACTGGTTGGCGGATTGGCGTTGTCGCTGCTGACCTTGCCCGTGATCATCATTGCGTCTCGCGCCGCCATCAAGTCCGTGCCACCCTCGATCAGAGAAGCAGCGCTCGGCGTAGGCGCGTCAAAAATGCAGGTCGTGTTTCATCACGTGCTGCCGCTGGCCTTGCCCGGTATGCTGACCGGAGCGATCATCGGAATGAGCCGTGCGTTGGGCGAGTCCGCACCGCTGTTGATGATCGGCATGGTGGCATTTATCGTAGACGTACCTGCCGGCTTCACCGATCCGGCCACGGCTTTGCCCGTGCAAATCTACCTGTGGGCCGACAGTCCCGAGCGCGCATTTGCCGAGCGAACCTCGGCGGCAATCATCGTTTTGTTGGGATTCCTGCTGCTGATGAACCTGACGGCAGTGATCCTGCGAAAACGTGTCGAGAGGAAATGGTAGCCGGCATTGTTTGCCGCGCCCCTGAAGCTGTATGACAATGGCGAGAATGACGAAATTGACGCAAAAGGAAGATTCTGCGGTTTCTCACGCAGATGCGCCTGACATGCAGCGAAGCGATCGGGTATCGGTTGCCGGGGAGCGTCGTGGTGACACGGCGAGGGCAATGGAAATCGGCGATACGACGGTTGGCAATGTTCGATGTGCGGATGCATTCGTTACTGCCGAAAAGGTCAACGTGTATTACGGCGATAATCACGCAATAAAGGATGTCACGCTGGAAATCAGCCGTTCCGAAGTCATCGCGTTGATCGGTCCGTCAGGTTGTGGCAAGTCGACCTTCCTGCGCTGTTTGAATCGGATGAACGATACAATCGAGTCGGCCAGGGTAACCGGGCGCATTACGCTGGATGGGCAGGATATCTATAGCAAGGAACTCGATCCGGTGGCGCTTCGCGCAAGAGTCGGCATGGTGTTTCAGAAGCCGAATCCGTTTCCCAAGAGCATTTACGACAACGTCGCATACGGCCCGCGCATTCATGGCCTTGCTGCCGACCGCTCCGAACTCGACGCCATTGTGCATACGAGCCTCGACAGGGCGGGACTGTTGAAAGAGGTCAAGGACCGGCTCGACGAACCGGGAACTGGCTTGTCTGGCGGACAACAACAACGACTGTGCATCGCTCGCACAATTGCGGTAAACCCTGAAGTTATTCTGATGGACGAACCCTGTTCCGCACTGGATCCGATAGCCACGGCGCGCATCGAGGACCTGATGGACGAGCTCTCGCAGAACTATGCAATTGTCATAGTGACGCATTCAATGCAACAGGCGGCGCGCGTCTCCAAACGCGTCGCCTATTTTCATCTGGGGCATCTTGTCGAGGTGGACGATACCGACCGGATCTTCACCAATCCACAGCACAAACTGACAGAAGACTACATTACCGGTCGAATCGGCTAGCGGCTTGGGGGCAGTGACGCTGACTCCTGAATCGAACGGTCAGTTCATGCCTGGCGCAGCAAAGTCAGGGTCACTGTCCCCTAAGGACCCTCTGATTAATTCGAAATCCACCGTCATTGCGAGCGCAGCGAAGCAATCTCTTACTTCTTATTCAATGACTTAAAGATTGCTTCGTCTCTTCGTTCCTCGCAATGACGAATTAATCAGAGGTTCCCTAATCCAACTTTGAGAAGATTTGCTGGTAGTGATCAGCCGAGAATCCGACGGCGATGAACCTGCGGTGCTCCATGACGGGACGCTTCACCAGCGTGGGATGTTCCAGCATCATCGACAACGCACGACTTTGCGTGATACCGCTACGGTCAACGTCCGGTATCTTGCGCCAGGTCAGGCTGCGGGTGTTCAACAGCTTCTCCCAGCGGATCCTCCGGCTCCAGCGCTCCAGCATCTCGATATCGAGACCGTCCTCACGGATATCGTGAAATTTATAGTCCCTGTCGTTCTCATCCAGCCATTTCCTGGCTTTTCGACAGCTGTCACAGCTGCCTATTCCATAGATTTTCAGCACGAATCTAACCGCTATCCCTGAGTAATTCGTTAAGACTGGTCTTTGCCCTGGTCCTGGCATCGACGCGTTTGACGATAACCGCACAATACAGTGAATGGCTGCCGTCTGCAGCTGGCAAGGTGCCGGATACGACGACCGATCCGGCAGGGATTCGACCGTAACTGATCTCACCTGACTGCCGATCAAAGATGCGGGTACTCTGGCCGAGAAACACGCCCATCGAAATTACCGAGCCCTGTTCCACGATAACGCCTTCGACGACTTCGGAACGCGCGCCGATGAAACAATCATCTTCGATGATCGTTGGCGCAGCCTGCACGGGCTCGAGAACGCCGCCAATTCCGACCCCACCCGACAAGTGCACGTTTCTGCCGATTTGCGCGCAGCTGCCAACCGTCGCCCAGGTATCGACCATCGTACCGGATCCGATGTGGGCTCCGATATTGACGTAGCTGGGCATCAGGACAACACCTTTCTCGACAAAGGCGCCGCGCCGAATGATCGCGTCCGGCACGACACGCACGCCTGCATTCTCGAAGTCCTTTCGAGTCGCAGCCGAAAACTTCAACGGTACCTTGTCAAAAAAATTGCTGTGGCCGCCCTGGATCACGCGGTTGTCCGATAGCTTGAAACTCAAAAGTACAGCCTTCTTCAGCCACTCGTTGACATGCCATTTACCGTCAATTTTTTCGGCAACGCGCTCCTTGCCGCAATCAAGCAGGTCGATTGCCGATTCAACTGCTGCTTTGAGCCCGGAATTGCTTGCAAGTGCGGCCGGTTCGGCGCGCTCTTCAAAAGCGTCTTCGATCACTGTTCGAATAGCACGCGTTGCGGTTCGCTGACTCACTAAGGCTTCACTCCGATTTAACCAGCCGCTCCAGCAGCCTCGTCTTCAGTTCCTGGCAGGTACTTTCAGCCAGCGGTTCACCGCTCTCGTCAACGACGTAGAACACATCTTCCGCGCGCTCGCCAATCGTCAGAATCTTCGCAGTGTCTATGTATATTCCGTATTCGACAAAAACCTGCCCCACGATGCTGAGCAGCCCTGGCCTGTCTGCGGCCACGATTTCGAGGACCGTGCGTCTCCTGCCGAGGTCTTCGCTGAACATTATGTCTGTTTTGGTAGAGAACATGCGTATTTGGCGCGGGACAGCGCGAGTAACTTTAGCCGGGGCGCTGCGGGCAGTCAGTACCCGGCCGAGATTGCGGCGAATCTTTTCAATGCGATGCGAGTCGATTTCCATTCGCTTGTCCAGCTCGAGAAACACGAAGGTATCCAGGCTGTAACCGTTGTCGATCGGCACGATTCGGGCATCGACGATCGTCATACTCAGCTCATCGAGAACTGCTGTGACCTGCGCAAAGGTCTGTTTGCTTCGCGGCGTGTACAGTACGGCTTCGATACCGTCTCCCTGAGTCTGCTTGCGAACATCGACAAGGCCGAACTCCGAACTCGTATCGGAGTCGGCAAGTACCTCCGTATGCCATGCAATCTCTTCGCTGCGGTAACGCAGAAAGTAATCTTCATTCAACAATTTCCAGACACGGTCTACGGCTTCAACCGCGACATTCCGTTCTTCCAGGATGCGGCGCGCAACAGACTGTGTCTCCTCGATCAGCTGTTCCCGATCAATCGGGTTCTCGAGGCCGCGACGCAAAGCCTGCGACGTCAATTCATACAGATCACGAAAAAGTGTGGCTTTCCAGGAATTCCACAGCCGGGGATTGGTACCGCGCACATCGGCGACAGTAAGGCAATAGAGATAGTCGAGGTGCACCTGATCGCCGATTTTCGCCGCGAACTCGTTAACCACATCGGGATCGCTGATATCTTTTTTCTGAGCAGTCATGGAAAGAATCAGGTGATTGCGCACCAGCCAGGATACGGTTCGCGCATCGTATGGGCTCATGCCGTTTTCGAGACAGAATGCTTCCGCGTCCACGGCGCCGAGCTCGGAGTGATCACCGCCGCGACCCTTGGCGATATCATGAAAAAGTCCTGCCAGGTAGACGATCTCCGGTTTTTCGAATGATTGCATGATGCGGCTGCAATGCGGGTACTCCGAATCGAACCTCGACAGGGCAAAGCGCCGCAGATTGCTCACGACGAAAAGCGTGTGCTCATCGACCGTGTATGCGTGAAACAGGTCGTATTGCATGCGTCCGACGATTCGGCCGAACGACGGTATGTACAGACCGAGTACGCCGTACCGGTTCATGCGGCGCAGTTCGTGGGTGACGCCCGCCGGGGCGCGCAGGATACTGAGGAAAAGACGGTGGTTTCGCGGATTCTGTCGAAACTCCTCATCGATGAGGTGCAGGTTCCTCTTGATCAAAGCGATCGTCTGCGCACTGACTCCGCGGAGGCCGTCACGCTGCTGAAGCAACAGGAAGAGCTCCAGTAGCGCGGAGGGATCCTGGCGAAAAATCCGGTCGTGTACGGCCTGCAAGTAGCCGTTGCGAATCTGAAAGCGGTCATTCAACGGCAGCGGTTCGGCGCGCGGGTCCATGAGGATTTCTTCTTCGAACAGCTGCAGCAACATTTCATTCAGTCGAGACAGGTCCATGACCGTGCGGTAATAGCGCTGCATCAGTTGCTCGACCGCCAGCGTGTAACTCGCGTCCTCGTAGCCGAGCATCTCCGCCAGGCGCCGCTGGTGATCGAAAAGCAGCCGGTCCTCGCGCCGACCGGTCAGGACGTGAAGTGCAAAGCGGACCCGCCACAGGAATTCCTGTCCCTCCTGCAGGAGCTGCAATTGCGGAGTCGTCAGAAATCCGTGCTCGACCAGCTCTTCGAAGCGTCGGGTGCCGAAATGACGACGCGCTATCCAGCCGATCATCTGAATGTCGCGCAGCCCGCCGGGACTGCCTTTGA
The DNA here is from genome assembly GCA_029865385.1 of Gammaproteobacteria bacterium. Lineage (GTDB taxonomy): Bacteria > Pseudomonadota > Gammaproteobacteria > Steroidobacterales > Woeseiaceae > JAKEGN01. Next base: position 87,347 of record JAOUGX010000004.1, on the reverse strand, counting down.
CGTTGGGCTCCAGTTTGTAGGCGGTATCGTCGTAACGGTGGTGTCGCGCTTTCTGCTCGTCGCGTTTGGCCAGGTAGAAACGATCGGATGGCCACATCCGGTCAGGCCCGGTAGCTGCACGCATGGCGTCGAACAATGCGCGGGGCCCGCTCAGCAATCGCGCCTCCATCAAGGTCGTCGCAACGGTGATGTCGGCCGCCGCCTCGCGCCGGCAGTCCTCTATCGTGCGCACGCTGTGGCCTGCCTCGAGGCCGATGTCCCACAGCGTGGCGACGAAATTTGCCAGGGTTTCGTTGGCGGCAGCGGGGAGGTCACCGTCCAGCAACAGCATCAGGTCGACGTCCGAACAGGGATGCAGCTCGCCTCGCCCATAGCCGCCGACTGCCACCAGTGCTACCGAATCCGCCAGCTCGGGGGCCATTTGCTGCCAGATATCGAGCAGCAGCTGATCCATCAGCTGCGCGCGCAGCATTACCAGCCGGGTCACCGGCTCGCCGGCAGTGAAGCGGATCGCCAGTTGTTCGCCGACGCTCGCCAGGGCATCCCGCCAAGGGGCGATGGAATGGCTATCTGCGAGTTTTGCCCGCAATTCGGTCAGGGTCTTGTCAGTGCTTCCCGTATCGTCAACAAAAAGATTATATGCCATTGAAAAATAACAATAATCAGCGCTGACTCGCACCGAGGGTCAACACTTCATAGCCGGTTTCAGTAACCAGCACGGTGTGTTCCCACTGGGCCGACAACGAGTGGTCCTTGGTCACGACGGTCCAGCCGTCCCGCAGCAGCCGCACGTGGCGTTTGCCGGCATTGACCATGGGTTCGACGGTCAGGGTCATGCCGGGTAGCAAGCGATTGCCGGTGCCGGCCCGGCCATAATGCAGCACCTGCGGGTCCTCGTGAAAAACCCTGCCGATCCCATGGCCGCAGTACTCCCTGACGACGGAGAAATGGTTTTTCTCGACGTTTTCCTGGATGGCCTGCCCTATGTCGCCAAGATGCTTGCCGGGACCGACCTGTTCAATACCCAGCCACATGCTGTCGTAGGCGACGCTCGCCAGGCGTTCAGCCTGGATTCCCGGCTTGCCGACAAAAAACATACGGCTGGTATCGCCGTGAAAGCCGTCCTTGATGACCGTGACATCGATATTGACGACGTCGCCCGATTTCAGGATCCGTTCGCCCGGTATCCCGTGGCAGACGACGTGATTGACCGAGGTACAGATGGACTTCGGAAATCCCTTGTAATTCAAGGGCGCCGGAATAGCCTGTTGCGTCTCGACGATGAACTTATGACAAATGTTGTTGAGTTCGTCCGTGCTGATGCCGGGCAGGACATGCTCGCCGATCATGTCCAGGACGTCCGCGGCAAGCCGGCCGGCTTTGCGCATCTTGTCCTGTTCTTCGGCGGTCTTGATGGTGACGTTCATCGGGCCTTTCAGAGGGGAGTCAGTTCGAGCATTTGTGGACACGCCGTAAGCGCGTGATTTTAGTCTGGAATCCGGCGTTGTTGCTGCCGACCGGGTATGGTATAAAGCGCGCGCCCTAGAGGCAAACAATCCACACGTACACTGACGCACGGCACTGGGTGCCCCACCGAAAAAGGGGTTGTGCCATGGGGTGTACGGAGGCTCAACCCGGAGAAATATCATGGCAGACGTAACTATGCGCCAGATGCTTGAGGCTGGCGTGCATTTTGGTCATCAGACCCGTTACTGGAATCCGAAGATGGCACCCTACATCTTCGGCGAACGTAACAAGATCCATATCATCAATCTTGAGAAGAGCCTGCCCATGGCTCGCGACGCTTATGCGTTCGTCAAGACCATCGTATCAGACGGCGGCAAGGTGCTCTTTGTCGGAACCAAGCGCGCTGCGCGCGATGCCGTCCGGCAGCAGGCCGAACGATGTGGAATGCCTTTCGTCAGCTATCGCTGGCTGGGCGGCATGCTCACCAATTACAAGACCATCCGTCAATCGGTAAAACGTCTGACTACGCTCGAGCAGATGGCGGAAGACGGTGGCTTCGAAAGGCTTACCAAGAAAGAAGTTCTCGGTCTGAATCGGGAGCAGGAAAAGCTTGAGCGGAGTCTCGGAGGAATCAAGGAGATGTCGTCCTTGCCGGACGTATTGTTCATTGTAGATGTCGAACACGAAGATATCGCCATTCGCGAAGCAAGGAAACTGCACATTCCGGTTGTGGCTGTCGTTGATAGCAACTGTTCACCGGACGGCGTCGACTACGTCATCCCGGGCAACGACGATGCCATGAAAGCGATCACGCTGTACGCAACGCTGATGGCCGACGCCGTGCTCGATGGCAAGGCATCGCTGCCGCAGGTAGCACTTGGCGAAGACGAATTCGTCGAGCTTGATGAAGACGGCAAGCCGAAAAAGGCTGCCGGACGCCGCAAGAAAGCACCGAGCAAACCAGCGGCCAAAGTAACTCGCAAGGCGCCTGCCAAAAAGCTGGCGGTAGAAGACGACACGAGCACTGGTGACGCGGGCAAGGAAGCAGTGCTTGATACGGCTGCCGCGAAGGACAAGTCCGACGAGTCCGACAAGCCGGAGAAGAAAACGACTCCGAAAAAAGCGGCCAGTAAAGCGCCGGTAAAGAAGGCGACCAAGAAAAAAGTGGCGTCGAAGAAGAAGACGAGCAAGAAAGTTGCCACGAAAGACAGCAAGTAAAAAGACAGGAAGCAATCAGAAAATCCGGCCGGCCCCGCGAGCGGCCACGCCGGCAGCGAATTGAGACGGTGCACACAGTGCCACCTGCCGTTGCCGGCTGCAGCTGAAACAAAACGAGGTAAGAAACGATGGCAATTTCCGCATCGATGGTAAAGGAACTGCGCGAGCGCACCGGCGCCGGCATGATGGAATGCAAGAAAGCGCTGGTCGAGTCGGACGGCGACATGGAAAAGGCGGTGGAAATACTGCGTATGTCGGGCCAGGCAAAGGCAGACAAGAAATCGAGCCGCGTTGCAGCTGATGGCCGCATTGCCATCGCCGAGAAAGATGGCGTTGCAGCCATCGTCGAAGTGAATTCAGAAACCGATTTCGTGGCAAAGGACGAGAATTTCGTCGCGTTCGCCGAAGCTGTTGCCGACGCAATTCTCGACGGCGACGCAACGGATATCGCCGCATTGTCCGGCCAGAAGCTGTCCGACGGGCGCAGTGTCGAAACCGCTCGTACCGAGCTGGTGGCGAAAGTCGGCGAGAATATTTCCGTGCGCCGGTTTCAGCGCGTGCCCGGGGGCGGCAATCTCGGCATTTACTCCCATGGGGCAAGAATCGGCGTGATCCTGTCACTGGATGGCGGCGATATCGAGCTGGCCAGGGATCTCGCGATGCACGTGGCGGCCGTTAATCCGGCCTGTATCGACGAGAGCGGTGTGTCGGCAGATACGCTGCAGCGGGAGCGCCGGATCTTCGCCGAACAGGCAGCCGAATCCGGCAAGCCACCCGAGATCATCGAAAAAATGGTCACCGGGCGTATAGCCAAGTTCCTGAAAGAAATCACTTTATTGGGACAGCCTTTCGTTAAGGACCCGGATGTGACCGTAGCGAAGCTGCTGCAAAAAGCCGGTGCCAGCGTGCAGGGATTCGTCCGTTACGAGGTGGGCGAGGGCATCGAGAAAAAGCAGGAAAACTTCGCGGAAGAGGTGATGGCACAAATCAATCAGCACGCATAAACGACTGATTAGTTTAATGAAATTGGCAAGGAATCCGCGACTTACGATAGAATCGACGCCCACCGGTCCGAGCAGGCCCGGCAACGTCTTTATATAAAGAGGAAGGCCGACTGAATGAAAGAAGCCCCGGTTCTGTATCGACGCATATTGCTCAAGCTGAGCGGCGAGGCGTTGATGGGTGAACTCGATTACGGCATCGAGCCGGCGGTCATCCAGCGCATTGCTGCGGAGATCGAATCCGTCAGCAAGCTCGGTATCGAAATTGCGATCGTAATCGGCGGGGGCAATATCTTTCGCGGAGCCGGCCTGGCACGCGCCGGCATGGATCGGGTCACCGGCGACTATATGGGTATGCTGGCGACCGTCATAAACGGCCTGGCGATTCAGGACGCACTCGAATCAAAGGGTGTCTTTGCGCGTGTAATGTCCGCGCTGCAGATTCACGAAGTCTGTGAAGACTATATTCGGCGTCGGGCAATCAGGCACCTCGAGAAAGGCCGCGTGGTCATTTTGGCGGCCGGAACCGGCAATCCGTTTTTCACGACGGATACAGCGGCAAGTTTGCGCGCCATCGAGATCGGTGCGGATGTGTTGCTGAAAGCGACAATGGTCAGCGGCGTTTACGATTCCGATCCGAGGTTGAATACGGAAGCAGCGATGTACGACACCGTGTCTTTCGACAAGGTGCTGGTCGATAAGCTTCAGGTCATGGACGCGACGGCGGTGGTTATGTGCCGCGACAATAACCTGCCGCTTCGCGTTTTCGATATGACAGAAAAAGGCACGTTGATTCGCGCCATGACCGACGACAGCGTCGGAACGCTGGTAACCGCCAGCCCCTGATGCGTGGCAGACGATAGAGGACAGCGATTGTGTTGAAAGAAATCAAGAAGGACGCCAGCGCGCGCATGGACAAGAGCGTAGCGGCACTTCAGCAGGAGTTGACCAAGCTGCGAACCGGAAGGGCGCACACCAGCCTGCTGGATCACATCACGGTGGAATATTACGGTAGCCAGGTGCCGCTGAACCAGGTGTCCAACGTTAACGTTGAAGATCCGCGCACGCTGACGGTTGCGCCGTGGGAAAAAGGCATGGTGCAGGTAATTGAACGGGCGATTCAGAATTCCGACCTCGGACTGAATCCGGCGACTGCCGGAACGGTCATCCGGGTTCCATTGCCACCGCTGACCGAAGAGCGCCGCAAGGACATGATTCGGCTCGTTCGCCAGGAGGCGGAAGGCGCCAGGGTTGCGGTACGTAACATACGCCGTGACGCGCTGAGTGACGCAAAGGAATTATTGAAAGAAAAAATGATAGGCGAGGACGATGAGCGGCGCGCCCAGGACGAAATCCAGGGTATTACCAACAAGCACATCGAAGCCATAGACAAAATCCTCGCCGAGAAAGAAAGCGAACTGATGGAAATCTGACCGGCTGGCAGTGAGTAATAAAGTCGCAACCAAAAACGATCAGCGGCCCAATGGTGTGCCGCGACACGTTGCCGTCATCATGGATGGCAACGGACGGTGGGCGAAATTGCGTTCGCTGCCACGTCATGCTGGCCACCGATCCGGCGTGCAGGCTGTTCGAAACACGGTTGAGCATGCTGCCAAATGCGGCATTTCCGTGTTGACCCTGTTTGCATTCAGCAGCGAGAACTGGCGGCGGCCCCAGGACGAAGTTGGACGTCTGATGAAACTTTTTCTCGAAGCGCTGCAACGGGAAGTCGACGAGCTGCATCGTAATAGGGTGAGGCTGCGGTTCATAGGCGCACGTCAGCAACTGAACGAAGGCTTGATCGACAAGATCCATGCCGCTGAATTGCGCACGCAGGCCAATGACGGACTTACGCTGAATATTGCGGTCGCCTATGGCGGTCGCTGGGATATCGTCGAGGCGGCACGCAAGTTGGCCGAAAAAGTCGCAAGCAAGAAAATGTCCGTATCAGACCTGAATGAAGATGTGTTTGCATCGCATCTGGCTTTGGCCGGCCTCCCGGATCCCGACCTGCTGATCCGTACCGGCGGAGAACAGCGAATCAGCAATTTCCTGCTGTGGAATCTCGCGTACTCCGAGCTTTGGTTCTGCGATAGCCTGTGGCCCGATTTCAGCACGGCAGACTTCGATGAGGCACTTTCGCATTTTGCACACCGCCAACGTCGATACGGACACACTGACGATCAGGTCGGAGTCGCCTGAATGCTGAAGCAACGAATTTTCACCGCGCTGGTTGCGCTGGTCGCGCTCGCGGCCATATTGTTCCTGTTGCCCGAGTATGTGGCCCGGCTGATTATCGCAGTGCTTCTACTTCTGGCGGCCTGGGAATGGGCGGGGCTGTTGCTCCTGAAAGCGGCATGGCAGCGAGTCGCCTATGTCGGACTGTTGCTTGCGCTGGGGATTGCCATTTTCGTCTATGTGCCGGAAACATTGCCGGCCACGTACTTTCTCGGCGCGGCACTTGGGTGGTGGCTGATCGCATTCGTCTGGTTGTTTTTTCACCCGACCGCGATTCCGCCGTTCGTTGGCTGGCTGTGCGGCGCTCTGGTCATCCTGCCAGCCTGGTATTCAATAGACTGGTTGTATCTGCGTGGCAGCGACACGCTACTCGTCGTTCTGCTGATTGTCTTCGCAGCTGACACTGGAGCCTATTTTGCAGGCAAAGCGTTCGGCCGCGTCAAACTCGCGCCGGCGATCAGTCCCGGAAAAACCTGGGAGGGCGCGATTGGCGGCATGGCAGTAGCGTCCGTCGTGGCGATTCTTGCCGCCATTCACTATGGCGGCCGACTGTCCGTGTATTTGCCGCTTTTCCTCGCGATTGCGCTGCTGTCGATCGTCGGTGACCTGACTGTCAGCGTGTTCAAGCGCCGCGCAGGCGTCAAGGACAGCGGTCGGCTGTTTCCGGGTCATGGCGGCGTACTCGATCGCATCGACAGTGTAACCGCTGCATCGCCAGTGTTTGCGCTTGCAGTGGCGCTGGGAGCGGTCACTTGAACTGCGTCAAGGTTCAGCCGAGGTTCATATTGGCGGCAATAAGCTCGTCGGGAACTGCGCCCGCAATAGTCAGTCTCATGGCGTGCTGGCAACTTCGATCAGGCGCTTGCTGTGCTGGAAATACTGTCTGTCGAGAAATGACAGGGGAGTTCGGTTCCTGATGACTGGCGTATTGATCAACATCGCGGCCTTTATCGTCGCAATCAGCGTTCTGGTTGCCGTTCACGAGTACGGACATTACCTGGTCGGGCGACTCTGCGGCATGAAGGTGTTGCGTTTTTCCATTGGTTTCGGCAAACCGCTGCTGACCCGGGTCGCCGGCGCAGATCGTACCGAGTATTGTGTCTCCGCCATTCCGCTGGGCGGTTACGTCAAGTTTCTCGACGAGCGTGAAGGACCGGTAGCGGCCGAAGACCAGGGTCGCGCATTTACCCATCGTCCTGTTCCTAATCGCATCGCCGTGCTGCTGGCCGGTCCGTTGTTCAATTTTCTGTTCGCGATACTTGCGTACTGGGTATTGTTTGTAAACGGTGTGCCGACGCTGCGGCCGTCTGTCGGTCCGGTTGAGGAAAACTCCTATGCGGCGACAGCCGGTCTGGAGAAAGGCGATCGTATTCTGACAGTCGGCGGAAGGAACGCGACCGACTGGGAAACGACGATCGTGGCGATCATTGACGAAATGGTCGGTACCGGACGCGTGCCGCTGGACGTGGAGGGCGCCGACGGATTCAAGCGCAAGGTGACGATCGACGTAGGAGACGACGCGGCGCGATTGACGGAACCAGGCATACTTTTCGAAGGACTGGGATTCGTTCCAGGACAACCGCAGGCAATCGTCGGCTCTCTGGAAGAGGGAGGGGCCGCGCAGGCAGCTGGCATGCGCATTGGCGACAGAATCGTCTCAATCGACGGCGAAGTTGTCGAGAGTTTCGCCGACTTGCAACGTGTTGTCAGTGCAAGGCCTGACCAGCGTGTCACGATTGAAGTGCGCAGAAACGACCGGACACAGCAGTTGGACGTGGAGCTCGGTTCGCGCGAGGCAAATGGCCAACGCTTCGGCTTCCTCGGGATCGGCAACAATGACTGGTATACGTTAAAGCACGGACCGTTACAGGCAATTCTTGCATCCCTGGATATGACATGGGCAAAGACCGCGTTTACCGCATCCATGTTCGGACGAATGATCATCGGCGACGTCTCAATCAGAAATATCAGCGGACCGATAAGTATTGCGCAGTTTGCCGGTGACTCGGCGGCTCGCGGTCTGAACTACTACCTGAATTTCCTGGCATTGATCAGTATCAGTCTCGGGGTGATCAATTTGCTGCCGATCCCGCTGCTGGACGGCGGGCAAATCGTCTACCAGTCGATAGAGTGGATAAAAGGCAGCCCCTTGTCCGAGAAGTCCCAGATAATTGGCCAGCAGGTAGGAATATTCGCGTTGCTGTTGTTGATGAGCTTTGCCTTTTACAATGACTTCGCGCGGATTTTCGGCTGAAAAGCCGAGACCATTTTTTGTTAATCGGGACAGCATGACACTACTTCGAGAAAAGTTTGCACTTGAGTACAGGCTATGTTCATGGGTTGTCGTGCTGTGGTTTTGTGTTCTTATGCCAGCGACTTCGTACGCTCAGGAATCGTTTGTCGTAAGGGACATGCGTGTCGAAGGATTGCAACGCATATCGGAAGGCACTGTTTTCAATTATCTGCCTGTCAATGTCGGTGACAGCGTCGACGGTATTCGAATCCAGGAAGCCATACGCGCGCTATACCAGCAGGCATTGTTCGACGACATAGAAATGCGTCGCGACGGTGACACGCTGGTCATCGCCGTTCGCGAGCGACCATCGATCGAGGATTTCACTATCGAGGGTAACAAGGACATCAAAACGGAAGACCTGATGGAATCGCTTCGCGGAGTCGGACTTGCGCGAGGCAGAACCTTCGATCGTGCGGTTCTGGATAACGTTCAGCAATTCCTTAAGGAACAGTATTACGATCGCGGCAAGTACGGAGTGGTAGTAAACACGGAGGTCGTGGATCGACCGAACAATACGGTGCGAATCAAAATAGACGTCAAGGAAGGTGAGCGTGCGAAGATTCGACAGGTCAACATTGTCGGGAATTCCGCATTTCCGGACGATGATATCCGCAGCGGATTCAAGCTGGATACTGCAAACTGGTTGTCGTGGTTTCGACAGGACGACCGCTACGCAAAGGAATCACTGAGTGGCGATCTCGAAACCTTGCGTTCCTATTACATGGACCGGGGCTATGCAGACTTTCGAGTGGAATCCACCCAGGTAGCGATCTCGCCGGACAAGAAGGATATCTACGTCACCATCAATGTTCACGAAGGCGAGCAGTACACTATTTCCAAGATCAATATCGTTGGAAAAATGGTCGTGCCTGAAACGGTGTTGAGAACCATGGTATTGGCCCAGCCGGGGTCGATATTCAATCTGCGACTGTTGACCCAGTCGACGGAACTGATGTCCTTTCGCCTCGGTGAGGAAGGGTACGCCAATGCCGAAATCGAGCCGGTTCCGGAACTCGATCGCAACAAGAAAGAGGTGGAAGTTACGTTTTTCGTCAATCCGGAAAGCCGTGTCTACGTCAGACGTATCAATTTCACCGGTGTGGACGAAGTCAACGACGAGGTTTTGCGGCGGGAAATGCGCCAGGCGGAGGGAGCTTACCTGTCGAACCGGCTGATCGACCGATCGAAGATCCGTCTGCAGCGTTTGCCGTACATTGAAAAGGTCGAAGTGGAGAACAAGCCGGTTCCGGGAAGCCCGGATCTCGTCGATGTGGACTTCGAGCTCGAATACCGTATGCCAGGACAGTTCAGCGGTGGCCTCGGTTACTCGGAATCGCAAAAACTGATGCTTAACGGCAGCATCGTTCACACCAATTTTCTTGGCTCCGGCAATCGGGTGGCGCTGGAGGCGAGTTCCGGTCGCTTTTCAACGTTCTACAGTTTGTCGCACACCGATCCGTATCGCACCATCGACGGCGTCAGACGCACTGTTTCCCTGAATTACCGCGACATCACTCAGTTCACCTCCGGGTCGTCAGATTTTTCGACCACCAGTGGCGGCATTACGCTGGACTACGGCTATCCGATCACCGAATATCAGTCGTTGAGCTTCGGTGTGAACTACCAGCGAAACGAACTTCTGTCGTCGACCAACAGCACCCAGCAGGCCCAGGAATGGGTGAGAAACAACGGCAATCCGTTTGTCGTCGATATCCAGCGCGGATCGGTATTTTTTGGCACCAAGTTCGACAGCCTCGAGTTCCTCACCGGCTGGACTTACGACAACCGCAATCGAAGCATATTTGCCGACCGGGGTTCGCGGCACCAGCTGTTCCTCGGCATTACCGCCCCGGGCAGTGACGTCGAGTACTACACAGCTCGCTACAACGCTACCAAGTACCAGCCGATTTACGGGCGCTGGACGCTGGCGCTGAACGGCGAGTTCGGTTTTGGCGAAGGCCTGAAGGGCACCACCGCGCTGCCACCTTACAAGCAGTTCTACGGTGGCGGACCGTCGTCGATTCGTGGCTACCGCGAGTCGTGGATGGGTCCGCGGGACAGTTTCGGCAATCCCTACGGTGGTAATGTGTTGGTCGCGGCGCAGGCAGAGCTTATAATCCCGCTCCCGGACAAGTTTGCCAGCCAGGCGAGAGCAAGCTTTTTTTACGATATCGGCAATGTCTTCAATACAGGCGAAGTCGCTTTTGCCGACAAGCTCGGTAGTCCCGTTAGTTACGAACCGGACTTCGATGAGTTAAAGACGTCAGTGGGTATAGCAGTGCAGTGGCTTGCGCCGCTGGGGTTATTTCGCTTCAGCTATGCCTATCCACTGAATAACTACGACGGGAACGACAGGTTTTACGGTGACGAGCTGGAGAGATTCCAGTTTTCGATTGGACAAGCATTTTAATTTTTTGGACTACATATGAATTTTGCTAAGCGAACGACCTTTAGCGCAGTACTGGCAGTTGCCCTGATGTTGACCGGCGGCGTTCCGGCTATGGCGCAACAACTGAAAATCGGCGTCGTCAACGTTCCCGCTTTGATGCAGAGAGCACCGCAAGGTGCCGTTGCTATGGAAGCGCTTGAGGAAGAGTTCCGCCCGCGCCAGCGCGAAGTGCTTGCGAAGCAGCAGGAATTCGAAGCTCTCAGCGAGAAAGTGCAGCGAGATGTCGCGGTCATGGGTGAGACAGAGCGACGCAATGCTGAGAAAGAACTCCGTGATCTGCAAAGGGAAGTCGCTCGGCTGCAGAACGAGTTTCAGGAAGACCTGAATCTGCGTCGCAATGAAGAGCTGGGCAATCTGCAGCGAGCACTGCTGAAAGAGGTTCAGGACTATGCGTCGTCGCAGGGTTTTGACTTGGTGGTAGGCGACGGCGTTCTCTATGCGAGTAGCGCTGTCAATATTACAGAAAGCGTCCTGAAAGCCATGGAAGCGAATTTCCAGGCGGCGGGAAACTAAGACCTATCTCGGATTGAGATAGGTTCTGGCGCCCAGTCGACAGGCATGACAATAAGCCTCGGCGAACTGGCAATTCAATTTGGCTGTGAGCTTGTCGGCGATCCGTCCGTCGAGGTGTCGAAAGCTTCGACTTTGGGCGGCGCGGACGCGAAGAGCATCAGCTTTTTCTCCAATTCCGCCTATCGCGAGCAGCTGCGCAACACCAGGGCAGCTGCGGTAATCCTGCGTGCAGGCGACGCGGCCAGCTGCCCGGTCTCAGCGCTGGTCGATCCGAATCCGTATTTGTTGTATGCGCGTATTGCATCGTTGCTGCACCCTGCGCCGGCCTTTCAGCCGGGCATCCATCCGGGCGCAGTTGTTGCGAGTACATCGCGCGTCTCCGTGACGGCACAAATCGCTGCCGCTGTCGTTATCGGCAACAACTGCGAGATCGGCGATGCGGCGATAATCGGACCGGGCTGCATCGTCGGTGATGACTGCGTGATCGGCGCGGGCAGCCGGCTGGTGGCACGCGTGACGCTTGTTCAGAACGTGAACATAGGCGCGCGTTGCGTCATTCATCCGGGTGCGGTTATCGGTTGTGACGGTTTCGGCAACGCGATGAGCCAGGACGGATGGGTCAAGGTACCGCAGCTCGGCGGCGTAGTAATCGGCGACGATGTCGAGATCGGCGCCAATACCACAGTCGATCGCGGTGCAATCGAAGATACGGTTATCGGCAATGGGGTTCGGATAGATAATCTCGTGCAAATTGCACACAATGTCCGGATCGGCGAGCATACGGCAATGGCTGCGATGTCCGGAATTTCCGGAAGTACCGTTATCGGCAAGAGATGCCTGTTCGGCGGCCAGAGTGGTACGGTCGGGCACCTGACTATTTGCGACGATGTCATCATTACCGGAAGGGCAATGATCACGAAAGATATCAGCAAGCCCGGCAGCTATGCCGGTTCGTTCCCAGCTGAGGAGTCGTCAACCTGGAAGCGTCGTGTCGCCAGGATTCGGCGGCTCGACAGCATGGCCGAACGTTTGAGCGCGATCGAAAAGCGCGTGGACAAGCAATGAGCACAGACAATGGGGCGATGGACATCACGGCCATCATGGATTTGCTGCCACATCGATACCCGTTTCTGCTAATTGACAAAGTGGTCGAATGCCGGCCACGCGAATCCATTACGGCGATAAAGAACGTCACAGCAAATGAACCTTTTTTTCAGGGGCATTTTCCCGGCAGTCCTGTGATGCCTGGGGTTCTGATGCTCGAAGTCATGGCACAGGCATGTTGCGTGCTTTGCTATCGTTCGCTGGACGAAAATGCGTTGCGCCCTCTGTATTTCCTTGCGGGAGTCGACGAAGCGCGTTTTCGCCGGCCGGTCAGGCCAGGCGATACGCTCCGGGTTCGCATCGACGTCGAGAAAGAAAAAAAGGGCATATGGCGATTCGACTGCGCGGGCACCGTTGACGGGCACAAGGTAGCGTCCGCAAAAATCATGTGCGCACCGGGTGGTGAACTGTAATGATTCACGATACAGCAATAGTCGCCGGGTCCGCATTGATCGCGGACGATGTGGAGATCGGGCCATACTCAGTCATTGGCGATCACGTCTCGATTGGCAGCGGCACTCGCGTTGCCAGCCACGTGGTAATCAAAGGGCCAACGACGATCGGCAAGGACAATCGTATCTTCCAGTTCTGCTCGATAGGCGACGATCCACAGGACAAGAAGTTTTCAGGTGAAAATACGCGTCTGGAGATTGGCGACCGGAATACGATTCGGGAGTACTGCACGATAAACCGGGGAACGGCGCAGGATGAGGGGATCACGTCTGTCGGCAGCGACAACTGGATTCTGGCCTATGTTCACATCGCGCACGATTGTCGCGTCGGCAGCCATACGATTTTTTCAAATAATGCCACGCTGGCGGGCCACGTTCATGTCGGCGATTGGGTCATCTTTGCCGGGTTTTCCGGCGCCCACCAGTTTTGTCATGTCGGGGCCCACAGTTTTCTCGGAATGTTTGCCGGAACCAGCCGCGATGTTCCGGCCTACACGCTGGTGGCTGGACAGCCGGCGACCGTTCGTGGCATCAATGCCGAAGGACTCAAGCGACGCAATTTCACGTCCGCGCAGATCAGCAATATCAAAAACGCTTACAAGATCGTCTATCGAAAGGGGCTGAAACTGGCGGATGCGATCAAGGAGGTCGAGGAACTCGCGAAAACGCAACCCGAATTGGGGTTGTTTGCGCAGTCACTGCACACATCCGATCGCGGCTTGCTTCGGTAGACTGACATGCGAGTTGGACTAGTCGCCGGTGAGACTTCCGGCGATCAGCTTGGCGCCGGCCTGATCCGGGAATTACGAGAATTGGATGCCGATTTGCAATGCGAAGGCGTTGCCGGCCCGTTGATGAAAGCGGAGGGCTGTGAAGCATGGGAGTCTGCGGACGCACTCGCCGTCATGGGGCTCATCGAGCCATTGCGAAAAATCCCCAGCCTGCTGCGATTGCGTCGAATGTTGCTGCGGCGATGGGTCGAGCAGCCACCCGACGTTTTCGTTGGTATAGACGCGCCGGATTTCAATCTCGGGCTGGAGAAAAAACTCCGTTGCCGAGGTGTGCGCACTGTCCATTACGTCAGCCCGTCCGTCTGGGCCTGGCGGCAGGGCAGAATCCGGAAAATCACGAAAGCATGTGACAAGGTGCTGTGCTTGCTACCCTTCGAAAAAAAGTTCTATGACGCGCATGGTGTTGACTCCGTGTTCGTCGGTCATCCGCTGGCCGAATCCATGCCGAAAAATGCAGACATGTTTGCTGCTCGACGGGAGTTGGGCATCCATTCGGAACTCGTTGTCGCTGTGTTGCCGGGTAGCCGGGAAGGCGAGGTATCGCGGCTTGCCGGGCCTTTCGCCGCGGCTTGCCGGAAGCTGCTGGACCTTCACCCGAACCTGACCTTCGTCGCGCCTATGGCCAGCGCCGGTTTGCGGCTGATCTTCGAAAAGCACCTTTCCAGTGCCGGGATAGCCGGTTCGGTTCGTCTCACAGACGGCAACGCGCCACGGGCGATTATCGCGGCGGACGTCGTGCTGCTGGCTTCAGGCACAGCAACATTGCAGGCGGCGATTCTCGGTAAGCCGATGGTCTGTGCCTACCGTGTAGCGACATTGACCGCTGTGATTGCGAGAACGTTCCGGCTGATGAAGACGCCGTGGTTTTCCTTGCCCAACCTTCTGACGCCGGAGCCGCTGGTCACGGAACTAATGCAGGAGAATGCTACGCCTGAAAAGCTTTGCAGCGCCGTTTCTGCGCTGCTCGACGATCCCGAGCGGCGCCGGCAAATTGCGGCAGTTTTTGCGGAATTGCGCGCGGAGCTTTCGAAGGACGCGGATCGTATTGCCGCACGGGCAGTCCTGCAACTCGCGGGCCGCGCGGCGACAGCCGGTGGGCCGGCATGATCGCAGCAAACTTGCAGCTTGCGACACCGCTGCTGCTTGCGGGCATCGACGAAGCCGGCCGCGGTCCATTGGCCGGGCCGGTGGTGGCTGCCGCGGTAATCCTGCGTGACGATCGACCCATTGCCGGTCTTGCAGACTCGAAAACGCTGTCTGCTTCACGCAGGGAAGCATTGTACGAAAACATTCGTCGCGACGCGCTGACATGCGCGGTCGCCTGGGCGGACGCCGAGGAAATAGATCGATTGAATATCCTGCAGGCAACCATGTTGGCAATGCGCCGTGCCATTCTCGGTCTCGGCTGCCGTCCGGGACTGGTCGAGGTGGATGGCAACCGCTTGCCGGATCTCCGCTTCGGAGACTACCGGCCGCAGGGTCGCGCAGTCGTCGGCGGCGACCGCAAAATTGCGGCGATCAGTGCCGCATCAGTACTGGCCAAAGTAAGCCGCGATCGCATAATGCGGGACGCAGACCGGTATTTTCCGGAGTACGGATTCGCTCGTCACAAGGGTTACGGGACGGCCGAACATCGCCGCTGTATCGACAGGCTAGGACCGTGCCGTTTTCACCGCCGCACATTCGATCCTCTTCGCTCCATGCTTGCCGGCATCTCCGGTCGCGCCGAACCGGGCGTCAATTCTCGTTAGTTCGCGAGTCACTTAATCAAATAATTTCAATAAGATATGCTGTATTTGTCGATGTTTTCGTACGCTTTGGCTGCTGCGCCGGCCAGTGGGCAGCGTTATCATCACGCGTTGCTCAATGATGACTTGCATCCCGATGCGTGATCGCCACCGCCCGAAATCCTCCCTGATGACTCGATGAAGAACGCATTCGTCCATCTGCACCTGCACACCGAATACTCGATTATCGATAGCACGGTGCGTATTCCGCAGCTGATGAGTCGCTGCAGCGAGCTTGGCATGCCGGCGGTGGCGATGACGGATCAGGGTAATCTTTTTGCCCTGATCAAATTTTACAAGCAAGCATTGGCTTCGGGCATCAAACCGATAATCGGCGCGGATCTTCATCTGCATAATGCCGACGAAGCGGACCGTCCGTACGGAATGGTCTTACTGTGCCAGGATCGCGACGGCTATAGAAACCTCTCGAGATTGATAACACGGAGCTTCACGGAAGGGCAGTATCGCGGAGCGCCACAAATTCGCACGGACTGGATGACGCCAGAGAGCTGCTCCGGCCTGATTGCCCTGTCAACCGCGCAGTCAGGCGATATCGGCCGCGCGCTTCATGGCGGGCACCCGGAAACGGCTAACGAACGGCTTGACGGGTGGCGCGCCGTTTTCAGAGACCGCCTTTACCTCGAGATTTGTCGCACCGGTCGCAGCGACGAAGACGAGCTGACACAGAAAATCGTCGAGTTCGCAGCTGCGGCGAAGGTTCCGCTGGTTGCGAGCAATGATGTGCGTTTCCTGGCAAAGGACGATTTCGAGGCGCACGAAGCTCGCGTCTGTATTCAACAGGGTCGTACGCTCAATGAGGTCGATCGACCGCGCAGCTATTCGGACCAACAGTTCCTGAAAAGCCCCGACGAGATGCGGAGCCTGTTCGCAGACATTCCGGAGGCTCTCGAAAATGCCTGGGAAATCGCACTGCGCTGCAACCTGGAACTCAAACTCGGCGAGACTTTTCTTCCGGCGTTCCCTATTCCTGCAGGAAAGTCAACCGAGGAGTTTCTGACCTCTGAGTCTGTAAAAGGTCTGGAGGCGCGACTGCGTCGGAAAGGCGAGCGAGGAGAGATAGGGGAATCCAATCGGGAAATTTTCGAGGCACCGTATCAGAAGCGGCTGAAAGACGAGATTTCGGTGATCTGCGAAATGGGTTTTGCCGGTTACTTCCTCATCGTTGCGGACTTCATTCGATGGGCGAGGGAACAGGAAATTCCCGTCGGGCCCGGCCGCGGTTCAGGTGCCGGATCATTGGTTGCCTATGTGCTGGGCATCACCGATCTTGATCCGCTCGAACATGACCTGCTGTTCGAGCGGTTCCTCAATCCCGAAAGGGTCTCCATGCCGGACTTCGACATCGACTTCTGTATGGAGGGACGCGATCGTGTGATCGAGTACGTTGCCGAACGATACGGCAGGGATCGCGTCTCGCAAATCATCACTTACGGAACCATGGCGGCACGAGCGGTTATTCGCGACGTCGGCCGGGCGCTCGGTCAGCCCTACGGATTCGTCGACAAGGTTGCGAAGCAGGTGCCGTTCGAGATCGGCATGACCCTTGACAAGGCACTCGAACAGGACGACGAGCTGGCTGCCATGTACCGCGACGATGACGAGGTCAAATCCATCATAGATCTCGCGAAATCGCTGGAGGGCCTGGTACGCAATGCCGGCAAACACGCGGGTGGTGTAGTCATTGCGCCGGAGGCACTGACGGATTTTACGCCGCTTTACTGCGAGGAGGGCAGTACCCACACGGTGACACAGCTCGACAAGGACGATGTCGAGGCGGCCGGATTGGTCAAGTTCGATTTCCTGGGATTGAAAACGCTGACCATCATTGACTGGGCCGTGCGCATCGTCAACGCGGATGATGCAGATGCCCGACTCGATATCACGGCGATCCCGATGCAGGACGCAAAAACATTCGAGTTGCTGCGGTCCTGCCAGACAACAGCCATTTTTCAACTCGAATCCCGCGGCATGCGGGACCTGATCAAACGTCTTCGCCCGGACCATTTCGACGACCTGGTAGCACTGGTTGCGTTGTTCAGGCCCGGTCCGCTGCAATCCGGCATGGTCGATGATTTCATCAGCCGCAAGCACGACCTGAACAAGGCCGACATCGACTATCTGCATCCCGACCTGACCCCGGTACTGGAACCCACCTACGGTGTGATTCTCTACCAGGAACAGGTAATGCAGATTGCCCAGGTGCTGGCGGGGTATACGCTGGGCGGAGCCGATCTGCTGCGCCGCGCCATGGGCAAGAAGAAAGCCGAAGAAATGGCCAAGCAACGACAGGTGTTTGTTGACGGTGCGTGCGAGCGTGGCGTTGCGCGGAACACAGCAACGCGGATCTTCGATCTGATGGAGAAGTTTGCCGGTTACGGATTCAACAAGTCGCACTCCGCGGCTTATGCTCTGCTCTCGTATCAGACCGCCTATCTTAAAGCGCACTACCCGGCTGCGTTCACCGCGGCGGTTATGAGTGCGGACCTCGACAACACGGATCGGCTGGTAATGATCAAGGACGATTGCCGGCAAATGGGCCTTGAGCTGTTGCCGCCTTCGATCAACCAATCTGCGTACCAGTTCGGCGTTGCCGATTCCAGGTCCATTCTTTACGGACTCGGGGCGATCAAAGGTGTCGGCCGCGGTGCGGTCGAGTCGGTAGTCGCCGAGCGCAAGACCGGGGGTGAATTCAAGAGCCTGCTGGATTTTTGCCGGCGCATCGATCTGGAGAAAGTGAACCGACGTGCGCTCGAGGCAATGATCAAATCCGGGGCCATGGACGTTTTCGGATCGACGCGCCGCAGCCTGGCACAGCAACTGCCTGCCGCGTTGAAGAGTGCCGACCAGGAGGCGCGTGCGAAAGCAGCCGGTCAGAACGACATGTTCGGATTATCCATACCGCAGCCGGAAACTCCGGAAATCGAAATGGTCGAGCTGGTCGAGTGGTCTCAACGGGAATTGTTGATAAATGAAAAGGAAGCGCTCGGACTGTATCTGACGGGCCATCCGTTCAACGCGGTGCGCGGTGATGCGCAGTTTTTCGTCGATGGCAGGCTGGGTGACATCGCGTCGGAGCCGCAACCGCAAAGCAACGGCGAGCGAAACTATGCATATTCGCGTCGCGAGGTAACAGTTGCCGGTCTGATTATGGATATACGTAAACGCGGCAACCGGTTCACGGTCGTCCTGGACGACGATACAGGTCGCCTCGAAGTCAGCCTGTTCAGTGAAGCTTTCCAGCAATTTCGGCACCTGCTCGAGAAGGACGAGATCGTCGTCGTCAGCGGCAGCCTTCGCTACGACGAATTCATGGGTGCCTGGCAAGTCAGTGCGAAGAATATCCTGCATATCGATCGCGTCATCGAAACCCGTGCAAGAAGCATGATTCTCAGTGTTTCGCCGAACGGGCAGGGGCGGACGTTGTTGACGAAACTGCATGACGTGTTGTTGCCGTTTCGCAAAGGCAGCTGCGACGTAGCCGTGCAGTACACGGGTAGCGACGCAGCTGCCCGTCTAAGTCTGGGCCCGGAGTGGAGCGTTCGTCCCAGCCGCGAACTGCGCGACAGGTTGGCGGAGTTGCTTGGCCAGAACAGTATCCGATTTCTTTATACGACGGGCCGCGAAATAATGTAGAGTCGCTGAAAGCGTAATTCCGATTGACGGCGCAGCAATCGAACTTGCAACGGGAATAATTGCAATATGGATTTGAAATTTCTCGAATTTGAACAACCCATCGCCGAGCTCGAGGCGAAGATCGACGAGCTGCGATTCGTTGGTGACGATCCGGAAATCAATATTGGCGAGGAAGTTGCGCGGCTGAAGGAAAAGAGCAAGGCGCTGACGAAAAGCATCTTTTCCAAGCTCAGTTCGTGGCAGATCGCACAGATTGCGCGACACCCGATGCGTCCCTATACGGCGGATTACCTGCAGCTCATCGCGCCGGATTTTCAGGAACTGCATGGTGACCGAATGTATGCCGACGACCCGGCGATCATCGGTGGTCTGGGCCGGATCGATGGTCGAGTCATCATGTTCATCGGTCACCAGAAAGGCAGGGACACCAAGGAGCGTGTGCGCCGGAATTACGGCATGCCCAAACCGGAGGGCTATCGCAAGGCACAGAGATTGATGCGGCTTGCCGAAAAGTTTTCACTGCCGATCGTTACTTTCATCGACACGCCGGGTGCCTATCCGGGGGTCGGCGCCGAAGAGCGCGGCCAGAGTGAGGCGATTGCATTCAGTTTGTACCTGATGGCAGGCCTGCGGACGCCGATTGTCAATGTTGTTATTGGTGAAGGTGGCTCGGGCGGCGCGCTCGCAATCGGTGTGGGCGATCGCCTGTTGATGTTGCAGTACAGTGTTTACTCGGTCATCTCGCCGGAGGGATGCGCGTCGATTCTTTGGAAGAGCGCCGAAAAGGCGGAAGAGGCTGCAGATGCGATGCGCATCACCGCGCAGAGTTTGAACGAGTTCGGTCTTGTGGACGCCGTGTTGCCGGAACCGCTCGGTGCCGCACATCGAGATCCGGATGCCACAGCCGAAATCATTCGCAATGCAGTGATCAAGCATCTTTCAGATCTCGATAGATTGGACATCGAGCAGCTGCTGGAGCAGCGTCAACGACGGATTTCATTGTTCGGCCAGTTCAAGGACGGCTAGAACCTGTCTCTAAATGCGGCTCACGGGGTATTTCGAGATAGTTTCCAGGGCTGCAAAGGCCGCGACAGGGTTCCCTGCGCCGGTGCATCGGGTTGACCGTGAACGTTGATGCGCGCATCTTGCAGGATCGATTGATCAGTCGTCTCCGGGAGTTCGAATCGGCGGCCGGTAAGCCGGGCCGATACGTCATCGCCTACAGCGGCGGCATCGATTCGACGGTGCTTCTGCACGCGCTGGTTTCAGTTCGATCGGCAGGAACCGCTCCCATCATCGCTATACATGTCGATCATGGCCTGCACCCGCGTTCATCGCAATGGGAAAAAGCCTGTCGTGCACAAGCACGCGAACTGGGAGTGGACTACCGGTCTCACAAGGTTGTTGTGAGCCGGGACGCGGGTGGCGGCCTGGAGGCCGCGGCACGGGAAGCACGTTATGCGATTCTCGGCAGCGTAATGCAGCCCGGCGACTGGCTGCTCAGCGCTCATCACGAAACCGATCAGGCAGAGACCCTGTTGCTGAACCTGCTGCGCGGCAGCAGCCTGACCGGCCTGGCAGGCATGGGTGCCATTCGAAAATTCTCGCGCGGTTTCCTGCTGCGGCCTCTGCTTGGTATTTCGGGCGAGGCGATTCGCGAATACGCACACGCGAACCGGCTCGGCTGGACTGACGACCCGTCGAATACCGACACCGCATTCGATCGCAACTATCTGCGGCAAAATGTCATGCCCTTGCTGGCCGCTCGCTGGCCCGCGGCAATGGCTCGTTTGCGGCAGAGTGCGGACCTGGCCGCCGAAGCCAGCGAACTGCTGGCGGAACTGGCAGACCTCGACATAAGTGATTCGCCGTCGAGCGGCAAGCTGGACATCGATGCACTGTCGAGGCTTTCCGCCGCACGGCAACGCAACGTGATCCGGCGGGCCGTGCAGCGTTGCGGGCTGCCGGCACCGCCGGCTAGCCGTCTTTATCAGGCGGTTCATGAACTCCTGCCGGCCAAAGAGGATGCGCAGCCGTTGGTTACATGGCCTGGAGCCGAGATCCGCCGCTATCGAAAGCACCTCTACATTCTGGCGCCAATGGCCGTTGGAAAGACCGAAACCGCGGCGATTCTGAAGCCGGATTCGATGCTGGACCTCGGGATCGGGCAGGGAAAACTGTCGCTGGAACCCGTCGGCAAGAGGGCGATCGAAAGCACGCTTGCGCAACGCGGCCTCGAACTTCGTTATCGAGAGGGCGGAGAGGAGATTACGCTGCCGGGCCGGCCGCACAGCCGCAAACTCAAGAAGCTGTTGCAGGAAAAGGGTATCGTGCCGTGGATGCGCGACCGCCTGCCGCTGCTATACGACGGCGACCGACTGGTAGCGGTAGCGGATCTCTGGATTGCTGCGGAATGCATCGGCGAAAACGGTTTTCTGCCGAAGTGGAGCGAGGGGCCGGATCTGTATTGAGCCGATGCTTCCAATCGCCTGTCATATGCGGATTTGCTCAACTCTCGCATTGTGGTGCCTGCGGCTATCTGATAACTTGTAACACCGTCTTTAAGTGACCGACGGGTTCTTTAACAGAGCTTCTTCCGGGAGGTTCTGCAAGGGTCGGAACAAGCGCGACGACGCCGTATCGGCGAGCCGAATTCGCGTATTGCTCTGGCCCTTTATCGTTTTCCGTCGTCTGATTTTACAGAGATAGGTTTTCGCACATGACATCTTATGTATTCATCACTGGCGGTGTCGTGTCCTCTCTCGGTAAAGGCATTACTTCAGCCTGCCTCGGCGCCATTCTTGAATCGCGTGGCCTGAAGATCAGCATGATCAAGCTGGACCCATACATCAATGTGGATCCCGGCACGATGAGCCCGTTCCAACACGGCGAGGTCTTCGTCACCGAAGATGGCACGGAGACGGATCTTGATCTCGGGCATTACGAGCGCTTCGTCAGAACAACCACAGGGCGCAACAGCAATTTCACAACCGGTCGCATATACGAGAGCGTTATTGGCAAAGAGCGACGCGGCGATTATCTTGGCGCCACGGTTCAGGTGATCCCGCACATCACCGATGAGATCAAGGAAAGCGTCAAACGTGGTGCCGGCGATGCCGACATCTGCCTGGTGGAAATCGGCGGCACGGTAGGCGATATCGAGTCGTTGCCTTTCTTGGAGGCTATTCGCCAGATGGGCGTCGAGCTCGGGCACAATCGCGTCGTTTACGTTCATCTGACGCTGGTGCCTTATATCGCGACCTCGGCGGAGATCAAGACCAAGCCAACCCAGCACTCGGTCAAGGAACTGCGCTCGATCGGCATCCAACCGGACATCCTCGTATGCCGGTCGGAAAAAATGCTGCCGGACGAACAGCGGCGCAAAATCGCTTTGTTCACCAATGTGCAGGAAAAGGCGGTCATTTCGGCAATTGATGTAGATGACCTGTATACGATTCCCCGGCTGATGAACGAGCAGGGCCTCGACGAGATCGTCGCCAGGCAATTGCAGCTGGATATACCGCCGGCGGACCTGAGCGAATGGGACAAGGTGGTTGCCGCCAAGAGAAAACCGGACGGCGAAGTCAATGTGGCAATGGTTGGCAAATACGTCGATTTGCGGGACGCGTATATTTCGCTCAGTGAGGCACTCCTGCATGGCGGAATACACACGCGAACGCGAGTCAATATCCATTACTTCGAATCGCAGCAAGTTGAAAAAGACGGAGTTGAATGCCTGCGTGGAATGGACGGTATCGTTGTCCCCGGCGGCTTCGGCGATCGTGGTATCGAGGGAAAGATCAAGGCAGTTCAATATGCAAGGGAAAACAAGGTGCCCTATCTCGGCATTTGCCTTGGAATGCAACTTGCGGTCATCGAGGCGGCTCGAAACCTGGCAAGGCTGAAGGGTGCACATAGCACCGAGTTCGAGAGAAACACGCCACATCCAGTCGTTGCGCTAATCACGGAATGGCAAACCCAGGCCGGCGAAATGGAGCGTCGTGACGAGTCATCGGACCTGGGCGGAACGATGCGCCTGGGCGCACAGAAAATCACCCTGAAGCCTGGCTCGCTTGCGGCAACGGTTTACGGCAACAGCGAAATAAGGGAGCGTCACCGGCACCGCTACGAAGTAAACAACAACTACCGTGAAACTCTTGAGAAAGCGGGCCTGGTGTTTTCCGGCCTTTCGGTCGATAACCTGGTCGAGATGACGGAGATCCCCGATCATCCGTGGTTCGTTGCCAGTCAGTTTCATCCGGAATTCACGTCGAATCCGCGTGACGGCCATCCGTTGTTTGCCGGCTTCGTTGTCGCTGCGAGGCTCTACCACAGCGGCCGGGTACCGAAGGTGGCCCGCGCATGAAGCTCTGCGGCCATGACGTCGGCGCAGATCAGCCGTTTTTTCTTATCGCGGGAACCTGCGTGGTCGAAAGCGAGGCAATGTCAATCGATACGGCCGGTTTCCTCAAAGAGACCTGCGAGAAGCTCGGCATCCCATTCATCTACAAATCGTCGTTCGATAAGGCGAATCGCAGCTCCAAATCCGGATTTCGCGGACCGGGTATGGAAGAGGGCCTGCGTATACTGCAGGAAGTAAAAAAGCAGCTCAGCGTTCCGGTGTTGACCGACGTGCACGAAGACACGCCGATGCAGGAAGTTGCCTCTGTCGTCGATGTACTGCAGACACCCGCTTTCCTGTGTCGCCAGACGAATTTCATCCTCAGCGTCGTCAGCCAGGGCAAGCCGGTCAACATCAAGAAAGGCCAGTTCTTGTCTCCGTGGGAAATGCAGAACGTCGTCGACAAGGCGCGCTCCACGGGAAACGATCAGATCATGGTTTGCGAGCGTGGATTCTCGTTCGGCTATAACAACCTTGTTTCCGACATGCGAAGCCTTGCCGTGATGCGCGGGACAGGCTGCCCGGTCGTGTTCGATGCGACCCACTCAGTGCAGTTGCCGGGCGGAAAAGGATCCGCGTCCGGCGGGCAACGTGAGTTCATACCGGTACTGGCGCGCGCCGCAATGGCCGCAGGCATTGCCGGATTATTCATGGAAACTCACCCCGATCCGGCCAAGGCATTGAGCGATGGCCCGAATGCCTGGCCGCTCGACAAGATGCCGGCGTTATTGCGCGTTCTGCAGTCTGTCGACCGCACGGTAAAAAGCGCAGGATTTCAGGAGGCGGAATTCGGCCTGGGAGTCTGAGGCAGCAGTCGGTTTGCACCGGGTTCTTATTCGACAAAGTGATTCGCGACGGGCACTGAAGGCTGGTCGCTCATGTTCTTTGGAGTAGCAATGATCAAAATCAAAAACATTCATGGGCGCGAAATCCTGGACTCCCGCGGTAATCCGACGGTCGAAGCTGATGTTACGCTCGCTGATGGCAGCATGGGGCGGGCCGGCGTCCCCTCCGGCGCCTCGACCGGTACTCGCGAGGCCGTCGAGCTGCGTGATGGCGACAAGTCACGTTATCTCGGCAAAGGAGTGCAGAAAGCAGTAGCCAACATCAACGGCGAGCTCAGGGACAAGTTACTGGCTGGAAAATTTTCCGATCAGCGCGCGCTGGACAAACTGATGATCGAAACCGATGGAACAGATAACAAGAGCCGGCTTGGCGCAAACGCGTTGCTCGCAGTTTCACTGGCGACGGCAAAAGCCTGTGCGATATCAACCGGCGTTTCACTTTACCGGCACCTGGGAGATGGCAGCACGATGCCCGTGCCAATGATGAATATCATCAATGGCGGCGCGCACGCCGACAACAGCGTGGATATCCAGGAGTTCATGATCTTGCCGGTCGGTGCGCCGAATTTTACGGAAGCCCTGCGTTACGGCGCCGAGATATTCCACGCGCTAAAAAGTGTTCTCAGGGGAAAAGGGCTCAACACGGCCGTGGGGGATGAAGGCGGATTCGCCCCGGACCTGCCGTCCAACCGCGCCGCACTCGACACGATCATGGAAGCGATAGGTATGGCCGGGTTCAAGGCGGGCGACGACATCCTGCTCGGCCTGGACGTTGCCAGTTCGGAGTTTTTCAAAGAGGGTCGTTACCGGCTGGCGTCGGAGAATCGCGACTTCGATGCGGAGGGATTCACGGAGTTTCTGGCAGAACTTGTCGACGCTTACCCGATTATCACGATAGAGGACGGCATGGACGAGAGCGACTGGGAGGGCTGGTCGATGCTGACCCGCCGCCTCGGTAAGCGGGTGCAACTGGTCGGCGACGACCTGTTCGTCACCAATACGCGCATCCTGAGCCGCGGCATCAAGGAAAAGATTGCAAATTCTATATTGATAAAACCTAACCAAATCGGTACCTTATCGGAAACTCTTGATGCCATTACTATGGCGGTCGCGGCAGGTTATTCTGCGGTGGTATCGCACCGCTCGGGAGAGACGTCGGACAGCACGATCGCCGACATCGCGGTGGCCACGGAAGCCACACAGATCAAGACCGGGTCACTGTCGCGCTCGGACAGGATAGCGAAATACAACCAGTTGCTGCGGATCGAAGAGGAACTGGGAAGTCAGGCGACCTATGCCGGGCGTGCAGCGTTTTCAGTAAGCGTGCCGAAGTAGACGGCACAAGCGGGAAAAGGGACATTGGGGATACGCTCGATCATCGTTGTACTCGCTATCGCAGGCTTTGCACTGCAGGGCCAGCTGTGGATTTCCAGCGACGGCTACCGCAAAACCCGCGACCTGCGCATTGCCGTCGTCGAACAGACCCAGCAAAACCAGGCATTGCGCGAACGAAATACCGCCCTCGAGGCCGAAGTCATCAATCTGAAAGTCAGTCGTGAGGCCGCTGAAGAAAGAGCCCGCAGCGATCTGGGCCTGATCGGCAAGTCCGAGACCTTTTACCAGGTAGTGCCGGCAAGTCATTCTGCGGGCAATTGATTCATGACAATGTCCGCAACGCTGCCCGACTGGCAGCGTGCACATGGGGGGCCGTTGCGACAGGCCCTCGTGCGTAATCAACCCGATGATTTCCAGGTCACGGAAAAACTCGATTTCGAGCTCACCGGTGACGGCGAGCACGATTACCTGTGGCTGGAAAAAACAAACGCCAATACCAGCTGGGTCGCACGCGGCCTGGCGAGAAAAGCGGGTGTCGCAGCTCGCGATGTGAGTTTCGCCGGCATGAAAGATCGCATTGCGCTGACCAGGCAATGGTTCAGCGTGCGGCGTCCGAGTGCGGCCGGAACCGACTGGGCCACGCTGGATCTTCCCGGCGTGCGTGTACTGGCTACGGCGCGAAACCAGCGTAAACTGCGCCGCGGCGCACATAGCGGCAACCATTTTCGCATCGCGCTGCGCGGCGTCACTGCTATCGATGAAAAACTCGGCGAACTTCTGCAACGTATCCGTGATTCCGGCGTGCCGAATTACTTCGGGGAGCAACGATTCGGCAGGGACGCGGGAAATATCGCCATGGCGCGTGCCTTCTTTTCCGGCAGCAGACTCAAACGGGAAGATCGCAGTATCGCACTGTCCGCGGCGCGCTCACTGATCTTCAATCGCATACTGGAATGTCGGGTCACAAACGGAACATGGAACGTGATACAGCCCGGCGAATTGGTGAACCTCGATGGCAGCGGCAGCGTTTTCCCTGTGGAACAGCCGGACGAGGCCATCCGACGCCGCTGCGGTGAGCTGGATATTCATCCGGGCGCGGCATTGTGGGGCCAGGGTGAGCCGGGAAGTCGCGGCGCTATCGCCAGTCTCGAGAAGTCAGTGATCGCAGAATTCCCGGATCTTGCGACCGGCCTCGAACGCCATACGAAGCAGGCGCGGCGTGCAACGCGGCTCGCGGTAAGGGATTTCACCTGGTCGTTACAGGGTGATGTGCTGTGGCTCGAGTTCTTCCTGACCCGCGGTGGATTTGCGACGGCGGTGTTGCGCGAGATCGCCGAGTACGGAAAAAACGGGGTCGGACCGACTTAGTCGATCTTGAGGAGAACGTACACAGCCCCGGTCCCGCCGTCGACCTGACGGGTGGACACGAACGCGAGAACCTGGTCCCAGCGCCGCAGCGTTGCATCAAGCATCCGCTTCAGTATCGGACCGCGCTCTCCGGAACCGAGGCCCTTGCCATGCACAATGCGTACACAGCCCAGGCCCCGCAGACAACATTCGTTGACGAATTCCCGGAGTGCGCTGCCTGCCTCGACAACCGTCATGCCGTGCAGGTCGAGTTCAGCCTGCACGCTGTAACCGCCTCTAGCGAGTTTGCGCATCGTGCGGTGGCCGATTGCCGGTCTGCGGAAACGCAGGCCATCGCCGCTCGAGACTTCCGACCTGTGTGCATCGTGTTCGAGACTTTCGCGCAGGACTTCGCGTTCATCGTCCCGACGGAATTTGGCGCGTGCCTTCACCCGCCGCGGCACCGCGGCCCGGGGCGAGTGCCTGAGCGGGCGCGCATCGGCCATCAGGCGCCGAAACAAACCGGAATCGCCGTTTTCGTCGCTGGTCTCCGGTGATTCGCTGCCATGCTTTTTCGTCATGCGCTATTGTCGCTATGGTGGAGCGGGAATGTTGAGTATAGTGAGCGCGGCCTGCGTGGCCAATTTCGTTGATGCAGGACCTGCGGCTTTGCCGTCGTCCCGAAGTAAAGAATCCATACGTGAAAATCCTAGTAAGCAATGATGACGGCTACCTCGCCAGGGGTATCAATGTGCTCGCCGAAGCCTTGTCGGAGATTGCCGAGATCGTGGTTGTCGCGCCGGACCGCAATCACAGCGGCGCCAGCAATTCGCTGACCTTGCATTCGCCGTTGCGCATTCACCGTGTGACCGAGAACCGCTATTTCGTGAACGGCACGCCGTCGGATTGCGTCCACCTGGCGTTATCCGGATATCTGGATTTCGAACCGGATATCGTCGTTTCCGGTATCAATCACGGAGCCAATCTCGGCGACGACGTCATCTATTCGGGGACGGTTGCCGCTGCGATGGAAGGGCGGTTCCTCGGTTTGCCCGCCATCGCAGTATCGCTCGTTGGCCACAGGGCGACGCATTTTGACACGGCCGCCAGGGTTGCCTGCGACCTGGTGCGCCGGCTGCAGCGTGAGAACCTGCCGGACGAAACCATGTTGAATGTCAATGTCCCGGATCTTCCGTACGACGAGCTGGCCGGCGTGTTCGCAACCCGGCTCGGCTTTCGTCACAAGTCGGAGCCGCTGATCAAGACCAAGGACCCGCACGGCCGCAGTATCTACTGGATAGGCCCGGCAGGGCCTGGCCAGGATGCCGGTCCCGGCACTGATTTCGCCGCGCTCGAGTCCGGAGCGGTCGCCGTGACACCCTTGAAAGTGGATCTCACCCGGCACGAAGCGCTTGACGGCCTGGCGGGCTGGCTCGGAAATCGATGAAAAACCAGCGCGGTATCCAGGGTATCGGCATGACCTCGGCGCGCACCCGTGATCGCCTGATTGGCCGCTTGCGCGAGCAGGGGATCCGCTCCAGCGCCGTGCTGGAGCAGATTCGCAACGTGCCGCGGCACCTTTTCGTCGATGAGGCGCTGGCCAGCCGCGCGTACGAAGACACCGCTCTTCCGATCGGTCTCGGTCAGACGATCAGCCAGCCCTATATCGTGGCGAAGATGTCCGAGGCGCTGCTGGACGGATTCTCGGGAAAGCGCGTACTGGAAATCGGTACCGGTTGCGGTTACCAAACGGCGGTTCTGGCACCACTCGTCAAGGAAATATACTCGGTCGAGCGAATCCCCGAGCTGTTGAAGAAGGCCCGCCAGAGGTTACGCGACCTGGATATTTACAACGTGCGTCTTCGGCAAGGCGACGGCTGGGAGGGCTGGCGAAAATATGCGCCGTATGACGGCATCATCGTCACGGCGGCCGCCAGCGAGATTCCGGCCAGCCTGCTCGAGCAGCTGGCGCCGGACGGACGGCTGATCATGCCGGTCGGACCCAGCGGTTGCCAGGAGTTGCTGCGGGTGACCTCGAGAAACGGCGGCTGGGACAGGGAATCGCTCGGTGCTGTCAGTTTCGTGCCACTGGTAAAGGGCCCTTAAGCAGAAAAAACAACATGTTGAAACACTATTCTCGAATTCATCCGATAGGAAGTCGGGCACCGGGGCACGTTCATGCGCCTGTTTGAACCGCTGTACCGGCGCGTACTCGCGCTGTCCGCGCACCCGCAGGCCGAGCGATACCTGGCTGCTCTCAGCTTTGCAGAGTCGTCGTTTTTTCCTATTCCGCCCGACGTCATGCTGGCACCGATGTGCCTGGCCGAACGTCATCGCGCCTGGCGTTTTGCCGCAACGACAACCGTGATGTCTTTGCTCGGTGGAGTAGCAGGTTATGCAATCGGGTATTTTCTGATCGACATGATTGAGCCCTGGCTGCGCTCGAGCGGTTCCTACGATTCCTACCTGCGGGTTCGGGATTGGTTTGCGGTTTGGGGGGTGTGGGCGGTATTCGTCGCCGGCTTTTCACCGATCCCGTACAAGCTGTTTACGATAGCGGCCGGGGCGACGGTGTTGAATATTCCGGGTTTCCTGCTGGCATCGCTGATCGGACGAGGCGCAAGGTTTTTTCTCGTGGCCGGCCTCATTGTCGCGGGCGGCGACCGGATGGCGGCAGGCTTGCAGCAACATGTCGAGCGCATCGGCTGGGCGGTCGTCGTGATAGCCGTGCTGCTGGGCAGTTACTTCGTGCTGCGCCAATGATTGCGGGCCGGCCATTCGCGCGCCTTCTGACAGTGGCCGCGATTGGTCTGCTGCTCGTGGCCTGCGGGCCGAAGACGCGCTGGGATCACACCCCGCAGGACGAACATGTCGTGCGTAGCGGCGAGACCCTGTTCGCGATCGCGTGGCGTTATAGCAAGGATGCGGGCGAACTGGCGCGTTGGAATCGCCTCGACGATCCGTCCCGAATCTATCCCGGCCAGGTGATTCGGCTGACCCCGCCCCCGGGCATGGCAGCGTCCAACCCGGCTGCTGCACGCCGCAGCTCGCCGCAAACGCCGTCCGGGCGAGAGTTGCCGCCGATTCCGACCCAGCCGTCGCCGCAGTGGATATGGCCTGCCGGCGGCAGAGTGGCAGTGGAATTCGGCGACCGCCCCGGTACGGGCACCGGATTGCTGATCGGTGGACGCTATGGCCAGCCCGTGCAGGCCGCAGCTGCCGGCCGGGTGGTTTACGCCGGCGATGGACTCATCGGCTACGGAAAGCTTATTATCCTCAAACACAACGACACCTACCTTAGTGCCTACGGGCACAACGCGTCGCTCCTGGTCAGGGAGGGCGAGACCATCGAAAAGGGTCAGCGGATAGCGACCATGGGTGAGGGGCCGGGACGCGAACCGCGCCTGCATTTCGAAATCAGGCAAAACGGTAAGCCGGTTAACCCGCGACAATTCTTGCCAGCGAGATAAGCGACTTCCCTGAAGATTGCTCTGGACTGATTTCCGCATATACGGACACGGTTCGAAACCCGCGCAGGGGGTTCTACCGTGGCAGGAGTGCGGCGCATACACGTTTCCAGGCAACGCGCGTCCGGAGTCGATGGCGATCCGGAATCGGGCGATGCCGTGCCTTTGTCCGAGGCCGGATACGGATCGATGGAGAATGTCCCGCGCGCGCCGGATGCGACCCGTCTCTATCTGAACGAAATCGGCGTGTCCGGCCTGCTTACCGCAGCAGAAGAAAAGAAATATGCGAGGCGACTCCGCGACGGCGACGAATCTGCCTGGCATCGCATGATCGAATGCAACCTGCGCCTCGTCGCGAAAATCGCCAAGCGTTATCTGTATCGCGGATTGCCCCTGCTCGACCTGATCGAGGAGGGCAATCTCGGTTTGATGCACGCGGTGCGAAAATTCGATCCCGAGCGCGGTTTTCGTTTCTCGACCTATGCTACCTGGTGGATTCGTCAGACAATCGAACGGGCGATAATGAATCAGTCCCGCACTGTGCGGCTGCCGATTCATATCATCAAAGACATCAACGCCTGCCTGAGAGCAGCGCATTCCCTTCGGCAACGCGGAGGTACCTCGCCGTCGCCGTCCGAAATCGCCGAATTCATGGGCCGCGAGACCGGCGAGGTCGAGCGTCTGCTGAGCCTGCACAATCGGGTCAGCATCGGATCTTCGGCGGCGTTTTCGAGCGACGATGACCAGACCCTGCTGGATTCCCTGCCGGCAGCGGCATCAAAGGAGCCACCGGCATGCCTGCAGCGGCAGAAAGTTCATGACATCGTGGACCACTGGGTACTGGAACTCAGTGACAAACAGCGCGAGGTCGTCGAGCGGCGTTTCGGCCTGCACGGGCACAGGCGGTGCACGCTGGAACAAATCGGACGGGAGATCGGCGTGACCCGCGAACGGGTACGACAGATCCAGATCGATGCATTGAGCAGCCTGAAGCTCATGATGGAAAGCCAAGGAATCAAGGGCGAGTCACTTCTTGACTGAAGTTGCCGGTTCTAGCTTATCTTTATTATTGCCGCCGGACGTCGACCTTCGCCGACCAGGATGTTGAACGTGCGGCAGGCGGCGGGCGTATCCATAACTTCAATGCCGACGCCGCGGCGCGCCATGGCGAATACCAGTTCCCGCGGTGGAAGCATGGATTTCCATCCGGTGCCGATAATGAGCATTTCCGGCTCCGCCTGAAGCAGCTCACCCAGCCGTTTTTCGGTCAGCGAGTCCATTGCCGGCAAGGAAAAGTCGATTACGTTTCCGTCCGCAGTCAATGCGACATCGTGTCGGAATTCATCGGTCCCGATCCTGACCAAGCCCGGTTCGGCCTCGCGGATCGTCAGTGGCGACAATTGGTCTCTGCTGAATTTCATTCTGCAATGTTCATCTGTTAATGCGTTCGCGGACAGCGGCGGTTACCATAGTGCCCGAGTCGCAATTCCAGCGGCAAGCCCCTATACCTTGATCAATCCGCAATCATCAAACGAGTATTCGACAGCCACCATTCGGCGGCATGCCATCGTTGTGCTGCCGGCGGCGGCGTCGGTACCGGACTTGCTTGCCGAAAACGGCCGCTGGATGAGCCGCGGCCAATTGCGTCATCGGGAAACCCGCACCGAAGCACTGGCGACCGTGCTCGATGAACTGGGCTACGGGATTCCGCATGCCGGATTGGCAGCGCTGCGTTGCTGGGGCCAGACCGGACAACGCCCGGACGGATGGCTGTGTGCCGCAGATCCCGTGTATATCGAAGCCAGGCTCGATCATGTCCTGGTGCATTCGCTGGACGGGAATGTACTGGCGGACGACGAAAGGCGGCAGCTCTTCGAGTTCCTGCAACGACAGGCAGGGGATAGCCAGCGGCAATTCCGGCAGATCGGCGGGCACGGATATCTGTTCGGCGAACCCCGCTTTGCTACCGCAGGCCGAAGCGCCGCGCTGCTGAATCGTGCCGAACCCGGCGATGATCTGCCAGACGGTGCGGATGCCCGCGAGCACGATAGGCTGACCGGTGAGCTGCAACTGCTGTTGCACGATGCGGAATTCAACAGGCATCGCGAGGAACAGGGATTGCCGCCGGTCAATTCGATCTGGTTCTGGGGCGGGGGGGCTGCATCGCAGTGCGACCAGGCGCTGCCGCCGCTTTTCGGTAGCGATGCGTTGTTCCGCGGCTATTGGCAGAGTGTCGGCGCAAAACACACTCCGTTGCCGGAACAGCCCGATATCCTGCCCCGGGGTTTTG
The DNA here is from genome assembly GCA_029865385.1 of Gammaproteobacteria bacterium. Classification (GTDB taxonomy): domain Bacteria; phylum Pseudomonadota; class Gammaproteobacteria; order Steroidobacterales; family Woeseiaceae; genus JAKEGN01. The sequence goes on along the minus strand of JAOUGX010000004.1, from coordinate 54,691 downwards.
TCCTCATCCTTGCAGGCAGCGAGTGCGCCGAATCAACGACCGATCGGTTTCTCCGTGCGCTCAAGCGGCAACTCGCTCTGGGCTGGATTCAGCACCTGACGTTTGTGTTCGCCGACGGCTGGGTGTTGCGTCTCGGACGATCGCAGCTGTACGCATTCTGGCGCGGTCGTTCCTGGCCAAACTGGCCGGCCAGCACATGACAAGGCCGGATGTTATGCAGACGCGGGTCCGGCCAGTGCGAAAGCGCGAGCTGGCCGCGTCCGCCGAGGGCGAGGAATTCGGCAAAATATCACCTGTGCTGGCGCGCGTTTATGCTGCGCGCGGCGTCAGGTCGTTGCGGGAGCTCGACTATTCCCTCGGCTTGCTGGCGCCGGTCAGTTCGCTGCCGGGAATCAACGATGCCGTCGAGCTGTTGCTCCGCTATCGCGACCGTCGCATGACCATCATCGGTGATTTCGATGCCGATGGTGCGACCAGCACGGCATTGGTACTTCGCTGCCTGCGTCATTTCGGTTTTTCCGATGTGTCCTACCTGGTGCCGAATCGATTCGATTTCGGCTACGGACTTACGCCTGAAATTGTCCGCGTAGCTGCCGAGCGGCAACCGGGATTGCTGTTGACCGTGGACAGCGGCATTGCCTGCATTCCAGGCGTCGAAGAGGCCGGTCGGCTGGGTATGCAGGTGCTGGTTACGGATCATCACCTGCCTGGCGAAGTACTGCCGGCTGCTGCGGTTATCGTGAATCCGAATCTGCAAGACAGCCGGTTCGCGAGCCCCAATCTGGCAGGCGTAGGCGTCGCTTTTTACCTGATGGCCGCTCTCGGCAGGCGACTCGAAGACGATGGCCTGGCAGGAGCGTCGAAAATTCCGGCACGCTATCTCGATCTGGTCGCGCTCGGTACCGTTGCCGACGTCGTGTCACTGGATCACAACAACCGGATTCTCGTTGAACAAGGGTTGCAACGCATCCGTGCGGGTCAGTCTGTTGCCGGGATAAACGCAATACTCGAGCAGGCAGGCCGGCAGGCGAAGCGGATCGTCAGCACGGATCTCGGATTTGCAGTCGGGCCGCGGCTTAATGCGGCCGGCCGGCTGGAAGACATGTCGATCGGCATCGAGTGCCTGCTGACTGACGATTTCTCGCAGGCGCGCCGATTCGCGGCCTTGCTCGACGAAATCAATCGCGATCGACAAAGCATCGAGGCAGGAATGCGTGAACAGGCATTCGGTTTCGTCGAATCAATGGAAGCCACGCGCTTGCCCGATTGCGTTTGCGTATTCGACCCGCGCTGGCACCAGGGTGTGGTCGGCCTGATCGCGTCGCGCGTTAAAGAGCGTTGTCACCGACCGGCGATCGCTTTCGCGCGCAGCGACGCGGGAGAACTGAAAGGCTCTGCACGCTCTGTGCCCGGCGTGCATATACGCGATCTGCTGGAAAGTGTCGCTACTGCTCAACCCGGCCTGATCGGCCGATACGGAGGGCATGCGATGGCCGCCGGATTGAGTCTGGCGGAGGACAATTTTGCCGAGTTCACCGGCGCGGCATCGCGGCAGTTAAGGCGCCTCTACCCTGACGCCGATTTCAGCGGCGCCATATTGACGGACGGTGCATTGCCTCCGGGCGGCATGAACCTCGAGTTTGCCAGGACGCTGCGGAGTGCGGGGCCATGGGGCGCGGGCTTTCCGGAGCCGCTGTTCAGCGGCGCGTTCGATGTCATCGAACAACGAACAGTTGGTGACAATCATCTGAAACTGAAGGTTCGTGCATGCGACGGTGGCCAGCTGTTGGACGCTATTGCGTTTCGCCAGGCCGGGCCCGTTTATCGTGGCACCGTGCTGCTTGCCTATCGGCTCGACGTCAACGAGTACCGGGGCTTCGAAACGCCGCAACTTGTAGTCGAACAGATCGTCAGCGTTGCGTGATAACATGCCGCGTTTTTGTCTCGCCGGGTAATCAAATAGCGATGGAAAGCAGTCAACTGAGGCCGTGGGTCGTCGATCTCAAGCAACGCATAGAAGCGTTGAGGGGGTACCTTTGACTACGATATGTCAGCGGAACGTCTGGCCGAGGTACGTCGCGAACTGGAAGATCCGGGCGTCTGGGGAAACCCTGATCGTGCCCGCGCGCTGGGCAGGGAGCAGGCGCAATTAGAAGATATCGTCGATGCGCTGGACAAACTGACACGCAACATCAGTGATGCTGCCGAATTGCTGGATCTCGCGCTGGAAGAAGATGACGAATCCACGCTTGCAGAAATACAAACCGACCTCGACAAAATCGAGGCACAGGTATCGGGATTGGAATTTCGCCGTATGTTTGCCGGCGAAATGGATCAGGCAAATGCATTCGTTGATATTCAATCCGGCGCCGGCGGCACGGAAGCGCAGGATTGGGCCGACATGCTGCTGCGCATGTACCTGCGCTGGGCCGAGGCGCACGGTTTTCAGACCGATGTGATCGAAGCGTCCGAGGGCGAGGTCGCCGGAATAAAGAGTGCAACGGTGCAGATCAGCGGTGATTACGCCTACGGCTGGCTGCGAACCGAGACCGGTGTGCATCGCCTGGTGCGCAAATCGCCTTTCGATTCCGGAAATCGGCGGCACACATCGTTTGCTTCCGTGTTCGTTTCGCCGGAAGTCGATGACGAAATCGAAATTGAGATCGATCCATCCGACCTTCGTATCGATGTGTATCGCGCGAGTGGTGCCGGAGGACAGCACGTAAACCGTACCGAATCGGCTGTCCGAATCACTCATCTGCCGACCAATATCGTCGTGCAGTGCCAGAACGATCGCTCGCAGCACAAGAATAAGGCGACGGCGATGAAGCAACTCAAGGCGAAGTTGTACGAATTCGAATTGCAGCAGCGGCGTGCCAAGGCGTCGGAGGTCGAAGACAGCAAGGCGGATGTCGGCTGGGGTAGCCAGATTCGATCTTACGTTCTCGATCAAAGTCGAATAAAGGATTTGCGTACCGGCGTTGAAACCGGTAACACTCAGGCTGTATTGGACGGAAGCCTCGATCAGTTCATCGAAGCGAGTTTGAAGCAAGGATTGTAAGTGGTTGACGAGAATGACAAGGACGAGAACGCGCTAATTGCGGAGCGGCGACGCAAACTCGACGCGCGACGGGAAACCGGCAATGCCTATCCGAACGATTTCCGGCGAAACTCGCTGGCGGAAGAATTGCATGCAACCTGGGGCCAGCACGAAGGGGAAAAGCTTCGCGAAGAACATGTCACCGTCCGCGTGGCAGGGCGCATGATGGCCAAACGGGTCATGGGAAAAGCCAGTTTCGCAAAGCTCCAGGACCGGACCGGACAGATTCAATTGCGCCTCGAGAGGGACCGCTTGCCGGATGGCTGCTACCAGGACTTCAAGAAATGGGACGTGGGCGATATCGTCGGCGCATCCGGACACCTGTTCAAAACCCAGACCGGTGAACTTACCGTTATGGTCGAAGAGCTGCGCTTGCTGACTAAATCCTTGCGGCCGCTGCCGGAGAAATTTCACGGCCTCGCAGACCAGGAAACCCGTTACCGGCAGCGCTACGTCGATCTGATCATGAATGCGGAAAGCCGCGACGTGTTTCGTACGCGGTCGCGAATCATTTCCTATATTCGCGCCTTCATGGATTCGCAGGATTTTCTGGAAGTCGAAACTCCAATGATGCAACCGACACCGGGCGGCGCGCTGGCCAGGCCGTTTACGACTCATCACAATGCGCTGGATATGACCCTTTTCTTGCGGATCGCTCCGGAGCTCTACCTCAAAAGGCTGGTTGTAGGAGGATTCGAGCGCGTTTACGAGATTAACCGGAACTTTCGTAACGAAGGCGTTTCGACCCAGCACAATCCCGAGTTCACGATGCTGGAACTGTACCGCGCCTATGCCGACTACGAGGACCTGATCGAATTGGTCGAAGCGCTGCTCAAAGGAATGTCGCAAGCAGTGCTTGGCACAACTGTTGTCGAATACCAGGGAGAGCGGTACGACTTTTCCAAACCGTTCGAACGCATGACTCTCGAGGAAGCCATTATTCGATTCAACCCGGAGATCGAAACGTCGAGTCTTCGCGATCGCGACTATCTCGCAGCGATTGCTGCCGAACTGGGCATAAAGATCGAAAAGGTCTTTGGCAGTGGCAAGTTGCAGATGGAGATCTTCGAAAAGACCTGCGAGGCACAATTGCGGGCGCCTACCTTCATAACCTCCTACCCGACTGAAGTTTCGCCGCTATCGCGAAAGAACGACGAGGATGGCTTTGTCACGGACCGTTTCGAGTTTTTCGTTTCCGGCCGCGAATTGGCTAACGGCTTCTCGGAGCTGAATGACCCGGAAGACCAGGCGGAACGGTTTCGCGCCCAGGCTGCCAATCGCAAGGCGGGTGACGACGAAGCCATGGCATTCGATGCCGATTACATACGATCGCTTGAATACGGGCTGCCGCCGACGGCAGGGCTTGGCCTCGGGATAGACCGCCTCGTCATGTTGTTTACGAACTCGCCATCGATCCGCGACGTGCTGCTGTTTCCGCACATGCGCCCCGAAGTATTCGACTAGCGCAGCGGATGCCGGACGTACCTAAGCCGGTATTTCGTAAGGCAGGGGCTGCGGAGTTGCCTCGACCCCCCGAATGTGCAGCGGTTTTCCTGCGAGGGCGACAGGCACAACGGCGAGCAACGCGTTGCCGCTGACGTTTACAATCGTGCCAACGTTTTGGTCGCCGTCCCGCAGCGTAGCGCCGATCGCCAGATCCGGCTCATCGCACGAGTATCGAAACGTGCGCCGTTTGCTGCGACCCAGATTCTCGGTACGGGCGACGATTTCCTGACCCGTGTAGCAGCCCTTCCTGAAACTGATGGCGCCGGTCAGGTCGAGGTTCAGCATATGCGGCGTGTACTGGGTCGTATTGGCCGCGCAGACGTCAACCTGTCCAGCACAAATTCTCGCCAGCTGCCACGCGACGGTGTCGAGCTGCGGTGTGTTCCTGAGGCCCGCTCTCCCGACTGCGTCGCGGGAGGCAAAAATTTCGAGCACGGGGTCTTCCGATGCAAGCTGTGCAAAGCAGATATCGGCGGGTAGTCTTTCAGTTCCGATGCAGCCGTCGGCAACGGCGAACAGCTGCCAGTCGCCCGCATCCGGCAGGAATTCAACTTTGGCGCGCAGACGGTACATGCGCAGCCGGGCCAGCGCCGATTCGGCCGAATCCTGCGGAATCACCAGCGCGAAATCCCTGTCGATCGCCAATACTCTCAGGGTCATAACGACCCGTCCCTGCGGATTGCACCAGGCCGCAGGCAGACAACGGTCGTTTTTCAGTCTGGTGACATCCTGGGTTAGCTGCCCCTGCAGAAATTCCGCAGCATCGCTGCCCCTGACATGAATGATTGTGTACACCGATACGGCTCCATCCGGCAGCTTGCTTGTAACAATTGGCAACATGCGCTCTGCATAACCATACACTGTCTGGCATACTGCGCCTGTGCCCGAAAAAACCGACAATCGACCCGCAGTGCGCGGGCAGGACAACGAACCAGCCGCGCCGAGAGTTAAGAACGGCTTGTCGGAGCCGGAGCATAAAGTCCGCAGCCCGCAAAAGGAAATAGGCGGGCGCGAAGGTCCGGATCCAACAAGATTCGGCGACTGGGAAAAGGCAGGCCGATGCATTGACTTCTGACGGAAATCCCGGCAATTCGAGTACAAGAAATCGAGAGCGAGACCTCGAAAACAAGAAATCGGACAAGCGAAACTAAACGGAACAATTGACGCCGGGGGAAAAGAACCGGCGAAAGCAAGAAGCAGCCAGAATGTCACAGCTAAACAGACCCGTGTCGCCGCACCTCTCGGTTTATCGCTGGCCGATAACGATGACCTTGTCGATTCTGCACAGGATTACCGGCGTTGGCCTGGCTGTGGGTTTTCTGGCGCTGGCGGCATGGATGCTCGCTGCGGCGGCAGGGGCCGAGGAATACAAGGCTTTCGCGACGACTATGAGCAGTTTGCCGGGAAGGTTGCTGCTGGCCGCCTGGAGTTTCGCTTTCTTCTTTCACCTGGCGAACGGCGTACGGCATTTCTTCTGGGATGCCGGTTACGGTTTCGAAAAGCACCAGGCGAACGCGTCGGCATGGGTAGTCATCGTTCTCACCGTCGTGATGACACTTGCTTACTGGCTGACATTCTAGGAAAACCTGAATGAGTTTGAGATCTCCGCTCGGTCGCGTGCTGGGCTCCGGTTCGGCGAAGGACGGCACAGGCCACTGGTGGGCGCAACGCGTTTCTGCGGCCGGGCTGTTGCTGCTCGGCGCGTGGTTTCTGTGGTCGCTGACCGAACTGACGGACTTCGCACACGCAGAAGTTGTTGCCTGGATTGCTCAACCTTGGAACAGCGTCATGTTGCTGATGTTGTGTTGCACGCTGGCATGGCATTCGACACTGGGCGTCCAGGTCGTCATTGAGGACTATGTGCACGGTCCGATGCTGAAAGTCATTGCGTTGCTTGTGAATCGCTTCGTTCACGTCTTTGTGACTTTCGTCGCCGTCTTTGCCGTTATGAGAATTTCGCTCGGAGAATCGCCATGAGCGATTTCGAATTCATCGACCACAGCTACGACGTGGTTGTCATCGGCGCCGGAGGCGCAGGGCTGAGGGCGACATTCGGCCTTGCCGAGGGCGGCTTCAGCACTGCCTGTATTACGAAAGTGTTTCCGACGCGAAGCCACACGGTGGCGGCGCAGGGCGGAATCAGCGCAGCGCTGGGCAACATGGGCGCAGACGACTGGCGTTGGCATATGTACGACACGATCAAGGGGTCGGACTGGCTCGGAGATCAGGATGCCATCGAGTACATGTGCAAGGAAGCAGCGGATGCCGTCATAGAGCTCGAACATTACGGCGTTCCTTTTTCACGTACTGAAGATGGCCGGATTTATCAGCGTCCATTCGGCGGTATGACCACCCATTATGGTGAAGGAACGGCGCAGCGCACCTGCGCGGCAGCAGATCGAACCGGCCACGCCATGCTACATACGCTTTACCAGCAATCGCTGAAACACCATGCCGAGTTTTTCATTGAGTATTTCGCCGTCGACCTGATCATGGAAGATGGCGCGTGTCGCGGAGTTGTGGCAATCGACCTCGCAACCGGTCGCTTGCACCGTTTTCGATCGCACATGGTGATCCTGGCAACCGGCGGTTACGGCCGTGCCTATTTTTCCTGCACCTCCGCGCACACCTGCACCGGGGATGGGAACGCAATGGTGCTGCGTGCCGGATTGCCGGTGCAGGATATGGAATTCGTGCAATTCCACCCGACTGGAATTTACGGCGCCGGCATGCTGATAACCGAAGGCGTTCGCGGCGAGGGCGGGTACCTGACTAATGCCGACGGCGAACGATTCATGGAACGATACGCGCCGAATGCCAAAGATCTGGCGTCGCGCGATGTGGTCAGCCGTTCGATGACCATCGAGATTCGTGAAGGTCGCGGCGTCGGCGCGGAGAAGGACCATATTTATCTGCACCTGGAGCATTTGGGTCCTGAAGTTATCAATGAAAGACTGCCGGGCATCGCCGAATCTGCGAGGATTTTCGCGGCGGTCGATGTCACTCGTGCGCCGATTCCGGTATTGCCAACCGTTCACTACAACATGGGCGGCATCCCGGCAAACTACAACGGCGAAGTAGTCACGTCGCGTGACGGCAATCCGGACGCAGCGGTGGCCGGCCTGATGGCGGTCGGCGAAGCGGCTTGTGTGTCGGTTCACGGCGCGAACCGCCTCGGATCGAATTCCTTACTGGACCTTGTTGTATTCGGCAGGGCGGCAGCAAAACATTGCGCGAAAATCCTTCGGCCCGGCCAGCGCCATGCGCCGTTCTCGGCGGATGCCGGTCAAAACAGCGTCGCTCGCATCGATGCATTGAGAAATGCCAAAGGTGGCCGCTCTACTGCCGAAATTCGCCTGGAAATGCAGAAGACCATGCAGAACCATGCGGCGGTTTTTCGCACCGGGGAATCGCTCGGCGAGGGCGTCGAGAAATTGCGCAGTACATTCGCATCATTTGCGGATGTGCGTGTCAGTGACCGATCGATGATCTGGAATACGGATCTGGTCGAGACTATGGAGCTCGAGAACCTGCTGTTGAATGCCACGGCGACGATCGAGTCTGCGGCCAATCGGCGGGAAAGCCGGGGCGCACATGCGCGTGAGGATTTTCCCGACAGGGATGACACAAACTGGATGAAGCACACCTTGTCCTGGGTCGATGAGGCGGGCAAGGTAGCTTTCGATTACCGGCCCGTGCATCTCGATACGCTGACCGATGAAGTTGAATCTGTTCCGCCGAAAGCGCGGGTGTACTGAAGGAGACGACCTTTGGCTGAGTTTCGCCTTCCACCGAATTCCAGAATCCGGAAGGGACAGCATTTTGCTGCCGCAAGCGGGCTGAAAAACGTCCGTCGATTTGCAGTTTACCGTTACGATCCCGACGGCGGCGAGAATCCGCGGGTCGACACTTACGATGTCGATATGGACAGTTGCGGCCCGATGGTTCTGGACGCATTGATCAAGATCAAGAACGAGATCGATCCGACGCTGACGTTTCGTCGTTCGTGCCGGGAAGGAATCTGCGGCTCCTGTGCGATGAACATCGACGGAGCGAACACACTCGCATGCACGATTGCCTCGGACAGCGTGCGCGGCGACGTCAGGATCTATCCGCTTCCTCATATGCCGGTTGTCAAAGACCTTGTGCCGGATCTTACGAATTTTTATGCACAGTACGCTTCGATCAAACCGTGGCTGCAATCGCGGACTCCCGCGCCGCCGGATCGCGAGCGCCTGCAAAGCAAGGCGGAGCAGGAACGAATCGATGAACCCGCTGCCTGCATACTGTGCGCCTGCTGTTCGACGAGTTGTCCGAGTTACTGGTGGAACAGCGACCGATACCTCGGACCGGCTGCGCTGTTGGCTGCCTACCGTTGGCTTGTCGACAGCCGGGATGAGGCGACCGGCGAACGCCTCGATGATCTCGAAGACCCGTTTCGGCTGTATCGCTGCCACACGATAATGAACTGCACCCAGACCTGTCCGAAAGGACTGAATCCCGCTCGGGCGATTGCGGAAACCAAGAAAATGCTGGTCGAAAGACGCCATTGAGCCGGATCGCCGGGACGTGAGCCTGTCGCGAATTCGCTGGCAGTGCCGACGCGGGACGCGCGAGCTGGACCAGCTGCTTCTTGGCTGGTTCGATGCTTGCTACGAAACGGCAGAAGACAGCCAAAAGTCGGCTTTTTGTGCACTTCTGGAATTGCAGGATCCGCAGCTGATTGCTTATCTGCTGGGCGAAGAAAGGCCCGCAGATTCGTCACTTGCCGATGTCGTGGAATCCATACGCACGCGAACTTCGCCCGCATAGGCGGCTGCGCCAGGCAGTGCTTGCCTGCGGCGCTGTGCTGCACATGGCCGGAGCCACGCTGATCCTTGGCCTGCCAACACCAGCTGGGATAACCGCGTTGCTGCTGGGGTCGTGGCTCTGTCTGGCCTGGCATGAATCTGCCGCGCAGTGGCATGGCTACCGGAAGGTCGCTGCGATTCGCATAGATAAGGAAGGTTTTATCGAAACAATCGATACGGCAGGTCGGCGATGCCCGGCAGAGTTGGTGGGCGGCAGTTTCGTCCTGCAGCGCATGGCATGGTTGAGACTGCGGTTGGCGAATGGTCAGTGTTACGCGGAGCTCCTGGTCGGGGACGGCGGGGACAGCGACAGCTGGCATTGGCTTCAGCTGATGTGGCGGCAAAATGGAGCTCACGTTGGTCGCATGGATTGAAGCTGATACCATTTCTGTGACCTGGCGCAAGAACCCGGATTAAAGCCAACAAAAGCCAATGGATACCCCTCAAATCGCAGAACTTTCGGCATCGTCCCCGGTCTACCCGGGTGGCGACCGGCCGTGCCGGCGTGCCGGCAGGGCCTGGCCCCATGGCGACTGAGTGGTCGGATGCCCAGCTGGTCCGGCGGGTACAGAAAGGTGAAAAGGGCGCGTTCGACCTCCTTGTGCTCAAATATCAGCACAAGATTGTCAATCTGGTGATGAGATATGTGCGGGATCCCGATCAGGCTTTGGATATTACCCAGGAGGCGTTTCTCAAGGCCTACCGGGCGTTACCGCGTTTTCGGGGCGATAGCGCCTTCTATACCTGGTTGTACAGGATTGCTGTGAATACGGCCAAGAACTACCTTGCCGCACAACGGCGCCGGCCGATGGACGTCGAACTGGATCTGCAGGATCCGGAACAATTTGATTTGCACGCAAAACTCAGGGAAACGGATACCCCCGAGGGTGTGACAATGGGCCGTGAGCTTCACGAAGCCGTGGAGCGGGCGATTGCGGCCTTGCCCGACGATTTGCGAACGGCGATCGTGCTGCGCGAGCTGGATGGCATGAGTTACGAAGAAATTGCACAGACCATGGATTGCCCGGTGGGTACCGTTCGGTCGCGAATATTCAGGGCCCGGGATGCAATCGCGAAAAAGATTGGTCACCTGGTCGACTAGTTGATACGGGGGTTGGCGGATGACAGCCAGCCCGAATATTGTTTGAGGGCATGTTCCCTCTTGGGTGAAATATGAATGATGCTTTGAAAACGCAGATCTCGGCTCTTATCGACGGCGAGTTGCCGGAGAACGAGGCCGAGTTGTTGCTGCGTCGCCTGAATCAGGATGCGGCAATGCGGGAACAGGTTGCCACATACCTTGCCATCGGCCGGTATATCCGACGCGACGCGGAATTGCCGGGCATGGACGGACTGCGCGGACGAATTGCCAATGCCCTTGGCGAGGACGTGCTCGTCGCGGAACAGCCGGCGGTCGCTGCCAAATCACGGTTTCTGAAACCGACGCTGGGTTTCGCGGTCGCTGCATCGGTCGCTGTGCTTGCCGTGGTTGGCCTCAGGCAGTCTGTTTTGCCGGAATCGGGTGATTCGGCGAGTACGTCCGCAGTGGCCAGCATCGAGGCTGCCACAGCCATTACACAGCCGGCAGCGTTCGGCGCCGATGAGGAGGTCGTGTCCGAGGAGTTGCGGCAAATGTACCGGCGGCATTCTGCGAGTTCGGCGGACTTCGGCGGCAATGGTATTATCACGCGGCTCGTTACACTGGAGCTGCAGGATGGCGAATTGGTTGTAGTAAGTCCGGACAAAAAGCAGGGGAGTTCCGCTGCCGCCGGTTCCGCGAATCGACCCGACGGCCAGCCGGACCTGCGACTTGACGGGACATCGGTCGACGGAGAATCTCAGGCAGATTAAAGCGCTTAATGCCGAAATTTCCGATGCCGAAAATTCCGAAAAAAATCGCATTCTTACCCTGCACGTTTTCATTGAGTGGGGTTTTGCTGTTGTCAGCACTCGCGGCCGCGGCTCAGGATAATTCCGCGCCAGCCGAGTGGTTGCGCGGAATGTCCCGTGTTGTATCCAATATGGATTACGAGGGAACGGTCATCCGACGCCAGAACGGAAAGACCGAAGCGCTGAAGCTTGTGCACAAAATCATCGACGGCGTCGTTCATGAACGACTGGTAACCCAGGAAGGCAACGGCCTCGAGATAATTCGCGTTGGCAACGAAGTACATTGCATTTTGCCCGATCGAAAATCAGTATTGATCGAGCAGTGGAACAACCAGAGTACGCTCTTTTCCACTTTACCCGGCGGGGACATCAGCTTCGGCGCTTACTACGATCTATCGGTTGTACGTGAAGAACGCGTCGCCGGTCGTCCCGCGGTGCTTGTTGCCGTAAGGCCCCATGACCAGTTTCGCTTCGGCCATCGCCTGTGGCTCGATCGCCAGACCGCCTTCCCGTTGCGCACCGAGTTGGTCGATCAGAACGGGGTGCTGATCGAGGAAATCAAATTTGCCGATATCCGCTTCGGTGAGGTCGTTGCCAGCGATGCATTGGAGCCCTCGTTGAGTCTGGATGACTTCACCTGGTATACGGAGCCGGCCAAGGCACAGCCTGTTCCGGTTCGAACGGACTGGATCAGTGATGATCTTCCGGGCGGTTTCGGCGTCGTATCCACTACTTCGGATAGTCTTTCGGGCACGATCGCGCCTGTAACGCACATTGTCTATAGCGACGGCCTCGCGGCGGTTTCTGTATTCATCGGAAAAAAGTCACAGGATAATGTGGCCGAAAGATCGAGAATCGGCTCCTCGAGTTCCTACAGCGCCGTCTATGATGATTACCGAATAACCGCCGTTGGTGAAGTGCCGCAGGAAACCGTAAAACGCATAGCCAGTTCAATGCGTCAAACGCGCTAGGCGGAAACAGCTATGGATCGACCCGTCGCTCAAGTTCTTGCGGTTAATGACGGGCGGCTCCTCGTTTCGATTTCTGCAGCATCTGCCTGTCCGCGATGTGCCGCAGGCAAGGGATGCGGGGCCGGGTTGATTTCCGCTGCGTCGCGTGATCGGCAGATCGAGGTTACGCCCGAACGCGGTTTGCAGGTCGTCGCAGGCGATTTCGTTGCTTTGTCCATGCCCGCAAGCGAACTTCTCCGCGCCGCCGTTTGCGCATACGGCCTGCCGCTTGCCGGAATGGTGTCGCTGCCCGGAGCGGCAAGGATCGCATTGGGCAGTCTGGCGGACGGGGTCGCAATCGTGGCGGCCCTGGCCGGGCTGATTCTGGGCTGGATTTGCGGCCGTCAATTGCTGCGTCGGAGCCAGTGTCTGCAGCGGTTTCAGGCTGAACGCACCGCTGGCAGCGAATGACGATGGCGCAGATCCGCGTATACAGCCGGCCCGGCTGCCACCTCTGCGAGGTACTCCTGGACGAGTTGCTGCCACTGGTTCGTGGCGTCGGGCAGGTGAAGGTCATCGATGTCGAGACGCGGCCCGACTGGAAAAGTGCCTATGGGTCCCGTATCCCGGTCGTCGAGGTCGACGGACGATACGTCTGTCAACACCGGCTCGATCGCAAGGCATTGCGGCGGGCGCTGGCGGGAGACCAGCCGTCGCCGGCTGCGTCCTGAACCGGCGAAACGTATATACTTCGCGGCTGCTTCATTCCCACTGATATTCCAGGCATCACGAGACAATCAGACGGGGCCGTTCGAATAATGGACCCGGAGTCTGTCGGCACAGCATGAAAAACATCCGAAACTTTTCGATCATCGCGCACATCGATCATGGCAAGTCGACCCTTGCGGATCGATTCATCCAGCTGTGCGGTGGTCTACAGGATCGGGAAATGTCCGAGCAGGTGCTCGATTCGATGGACATCGAGAGAGAACGCGGTATCACGATCAAGGCGCAGAGCGTGTCGCTCAATTATCGCGCGAAGGATGGCCAGGACTACCAGCTCAATTTCATCGATACGCCCGGACACGTCGATTTTTCCTACGAAGTATCGCGCTCGTTGGCAGCCTGCGAGGGTGCATTGCTGGTGGTCGATGCGGCACAGGGCGTCGAGGCGCAAAGCGTTGCGAACTGTGCCACGGCAATCGATCAGGGCTTGGAAGTCCTGCCTGTTTTGAACAAGATCGACCTGCCGGCAGCAGAGCCGGACAAAGTCATTCGGGAAATCGAGGATGTCATCGGCATCGACGCGCAGCAGGCAACCCGTGTCAGCGCCAAGACGGGCGCGGGAGTACCGGAACTGCTGGAGCAACTGATTCGAATCGTGCCACCGCCGAGCGGCGATCCGGATGCACCTTTGCAGGCTCTGATCGTCGACTCATGGTTCGATAAGTATGTCGGAGTGGTTTCGCTCGTCCGGGTTATGAATGGCAGCCTGGCAAAAGGCGCCAGATTCAAGGTCATGTCCACGGACCGGGCGTATCTGGCGGATCGCGTCGGCGCATTCACGCCGAAAATGCAGGATCGAAGCGAACTGAAAACCGGTGAGGTCGGATTTGTTATATCCGCAATCAAGGACATCTACGGCGCCCCGGTCGGAGATACCCTGACACTTGCATCGCGCCCTTGCGAAAAGCCGTTACCAGGATTCAAGCAGGTGCAGCCGCGCGTTTTCGCCGGATTGTTCCCCATTCAGTCGGATGATTACGAGAGTTTCCGCGAAGCGCTGCAGAAGCTTCGCCTGAACGACTCGGCGCTGCACTTCGAGCCGGAGACATCCGCTGCTCTGGGTTTCGGGTTTCGTTGCGGATTTCTTGGCATGTTGCACATGGAAATCGTACAGGAGCGGCTGGAGCGGGAGTACGGACTCGAACTGATTACGACGGCACCGACGGTGGTTTTCGAGGTCTTGCAGACGAACGGTGAAATCACTTTGGTCGACAATCCTTCGAAGCTCCCGCCGATACACCAGATCGCGGAACTTCGCGAGCCGATTATCGCCGCGAACATACTGCTTCCCGAGAAGCATGTTGGCGCCGTGATGAAGCTTTGCATCGAAAAGCGAGGCGTACAGAAGCACATACGCTATCTCGGCAGTCAGGTGTCGCTCGAATTCGAGATGCCGCTTGCCGAGGTCGTGCTCGACTTTTTTGACCGGCTGAAGTCGGTCAGCCGCGGATACGCGTCCTTTGATTACCATATGGTCCGGTTCGAGGCGGCGGATCTGGTGCGACTGGATTTGCTTATCAATCAGGAGCGAGTCGATGCTCTGTCATCTATTGTGCATCGAGCGAATACCAACACTCGCGGCCGAGAGCTGGTCGAGAGAATGCGCGAACTCATTCCGCGCCAGATGTTCGACGTAGCAATCCAGGCAGCGATTGGCAGCCAGGTTATCGCGAGAAGCAACGTCAAGGCGCTGCGTAAGAATGTTACCGCGAAATGCTATGGTGGCGATGTAACCCGAAAGCGCAAGCTGTTGGAAAAACAGAAGGCTGGCAAAAAACGAATGAAACAGATTGGCTCTGTGGAAATTCCGCAGGAAGCCTTTCTGGCAGTACTTAGAGCCGATAAGTGAGACCGAGAATTGAATATTAATCTGGCATTGATTTTGACCTTGCTGACGGCATTTACAGGCGCCGTTATCGCACTCGATAAATTCTACTTCAGCAGGCGACGTGAAAACGGTTTACCGCAAAGTCTGGAAATCGCCATTGAGTACAGCCGATCGTTTTTTCCGGTTCTGCTTTTTGTATTGTTGATCCGGTCATTCGTATTCGAACCGTTTCGAATTCCTTCGGGCTCGATGATGCCGACATTGCTGCAGGGAGACTTTATTTTCGTCAAGAAGTATTCCTACGGACTACGACTGCCGGTAATCGAGAAAAAGATCATTGAGACAGGGCAACCGAAACACGGTGACGTCGTGGTGTTTCGACTGCCGTCGGATCCGAACGTCAATTACATTAAACGCGTGATCGGGCTTCCGGGTGACGTGATCGAATATTCAAATCATCGTCTGACAGTCAATGGCGTTCCAGTTCCACATCAACTGAAGGAGTCCGTATCCGCTTCGAGGGTCCTGACCGAGACTCTGGGTGGCCGCGAGCACGAGATCATGATCACGGATCCGCAACGAAAAATAATGGAAGGCATTTACCGGGTTGAGGAGGGACATTTTTTCATGATGGGCGATAACCGGGACAACAGCCGGGACAGTCGCTATATCGGTTCGATCCCGGAGACCCACCTGGTCGGCGAGGCGGTGCGGATCTGGATGCACATGGATGGCCTCGAATGGCCCGACTGGGGCCGGATCGGTACGAAGATTCAATAATGTGGTGCCAGTCACTGATTTCAAAGCTAAAATTGGGCAGGATCGGCAGCAGAACGTTGGAGAAATTTTCATGAACGCCCGCAAAATCCTGGGTGAAGTAGTTGTCGCCAGCCGCAATTCCGCTGAGATGCGGCCACATCGCGAGTTGGCTCGTCAGGCCGGCATGACCACCGTTGGCATATTGTTGATGGTTTGTTTTGTAGGGTTGTTTGCTTTTGCCGGCATTCGCCTTACTCCGGTGTACCTGAACTACATGAAAGTCGCCGGTGTACTGAGCGGCGTAGAGGAGGAGTTCGACGGCCAGAATCCATCGAGGGATTCGATCAAGAAATCGATCAGTCGTCGCTTTGACGTGGAAAGCGTCAGCGAGATAACAGCACGGGATGTCACGGTGACAGCCGAGGGTAATGGCTTCGTTGTAAAAGTCAGCTACGACCATATGACACCCTTTATCTCCAACATCTACTTCACGGTCCGCTTCGAGAAATCAGTACAGGTTCGTCGCTGATTTCTGCGGGCCTCATTGCCTGCGTGCCCTTCTGCCCCTAACATACGATCTGGCCGCTACGGTCGGATTCGAATCTGTGAGCAGACACCTTGGACAAAGCGGCGCGCTGGCTGAAGAAATCGCTGAATTACGAGTTTCGCGACGTTGAGCTGCTGCGATATGCGCTGACACATCGAAGCGCAACCGGCAGGAATAACGAGAGGCTCGAGTACCTGGGCGATGCGGTTCTGGATACCGTGATCTCGGAAATCATCTTCCACGCGAGGCCCGAAGCGGACGAAGGCGACCTGAGCCGGCTGAGATCATACCTTGTGAAGGATTCTGCGCTCTCCGAACTGGCCACAGAGCTCGGCATCGGCCGTTACGTTGTCCTCGGCCCGGGCGAAAAGAAAACCGGTGGACATCGTCGCGAATCGATACTCGCGGATGCACTCGAAGCACTGTTCGGTGCCGTCTATCTCGATTCGGGCTTCGAAGCGGCAAAAAAACTCATTTGCACAGCTTATGGCGAGCGACTGAATTCGCTGCCGAATCTGAATGACCTGCGCGATCCGAAGACAGCACTGCAGGAGTTCCTGCAGGGCCGGCAACTGGCGCTACCGGAGTACAACATGGAAAAGATCACCGGCAAGGCGCATCAACAAATGTTCGAAGTCAGTTGCACCGTTGCCGAACATGGCAAGCGGTCTCTCGGAATTGGCGGGTCCCGCCGCGATGCCGAACAGCAGGCGGCCGAGAAAATGCTGGCCATGCTCGAATCGGAGGCTTGAGACGTGGCGAATACCCATGTGTGTGGATTCGTTGCAGTTGTCGGCCGACCGAATGTCGGCAAATCCACTCTGATCAACGCACTGGTCGGCAGGAAAGTCAGCATAGTTACGCCGAAACCACAAACCACCCGGCACCGTATTCTGGCTATTCACTCGGCACCACATTGCCAGATTGTGTTTGTAGACACGCCAGGCATTCACCGGGAGGCGGGCAAAGCAATGAATCGTCTTATGAACCGAACGGCAGCAAGTGCGCTGTCGGATGCAGACCTGATTCTTTTTGTAACGGAAGCCAATCGATTCACAGCAGAAGACGAAGACGTATTGAAACGAATCCGTCAGTCGTCCGTCAACGCGATCGCACTCCTGAACAAGATCGATAATGTGGTACCGAAAGATGCGCTTCTGCAGCACATCAGCGATATGTCGAAGCGACACAGCTTTGTGGAGCTGATACCGATTTCCGCAACGCGCCGCGATAACCTCGATGCATTACTCAGTCTGATTCCACGTTATTTGCCGGTTTCGCCGCCGCTGTTTCCGGACGATATGATTTCGGATCGCAATGACGAGTTTCGCGCTGCCGAAATTGTCCGCGAAAAGCTTACCCTCAATCTTCGACAGGAATTACCGTACGGGCTGACAGTGCAGATCGAGCAATTCAAGCGGGATGAAGGCGGTGTGACAATTCATGCCGTCATTTGGGTCGAGAGAGACAGCCAGAAGGGTATCGTCGTCGGCAAGGGAGGCAGCATGCTCAAACGAGTCGGCCAGGCGGCGCGTCTCGAACTGAGAGAACAGCTCGCGGTCCCGGTGCACATCGAGCTGTGGGTCCGCGTTAAGGAAAACTGGGCTGACAGCGAGCGGGAGCTTGCAAGACTCGGTTTCGACACATCGGGTAACAGCGATTGACAGACAACAAGCGAATATTGAACCAGCCGGCCTGGCTGCTGCATCATCGTCCATTCCGTGATTCCAGCCAGTTACTCGACATTCTCAGCCGGGATCACGGACGGCTAACGCTGGTTGCGCGGGGCAGTCGATCGGCGAAATCCAAACTCAAAGGAATACTTCGGCCCTTCATGCCGTTGCAGTTCTCATGGGTGATCCGCTCGGACCTCGGTACCCTGACGGGCGCGGAGATGCACGATCGACCGATCGCGCTGACGGGCGATGCCCTGCTGGCCGGCTATTACGTCAATGAGCTGGTTTTGTACCTGTTGCACCGTCACGATCCACAGCCGGAGATCTTTGCCGCTTACGGCCATGCAATCCAGGGTCTTGCCAATCGTGCGGATCTGGCTGCGTGCTTGAGAGAGTTCGAGATGTCACTGCTGCGAATCCTGGGCTATGCGCCGATTCTCGACCACGATGCGCGAACGCTTGAGGCACTGCAAGACGAAGAATTTTACGAATACCTGGTGGAGCAGGGGCCCGTGCAGGTGACGCGTCGCGATGGTCCGGCGACCTACAGTGGCGCGCTGTTGCGCGCCATCGGCCGGCAGGACTTCTCGGACCCGGAGGTCTTGCAGGGCGCCAGCCGACTCCTGCGGGATATCATTGCCTATCATCTCGGCGGCAAGCAGCTGAAGAGTCGCAAAGTGCTGCTCGAGTTGCGGCGCAGCATGCGCATCCGTGACAATGCAACCGACCGCAGCGAGACCGGGAATCCGCTTTGAACGACAGCAACGCATTGCATCTGGGTGTGAACATCGACCACGTGGCGACCGTCCGCCAGGCGCGAGGAACCGTCTACCCGGAACCGGCCAAGGCTGCGCAGGCTGCGGAGCTGGCCGGTGCGGACAGCATCACCGTACACCTGCGCGAAGATCGCCGTCATATCCAGGACCACGACCTCGATGCCATCATCGGCATCATGACGACGCACATGAACCTCGAGATGGCAGTGACCGACGAGATGCTCGGCATAGCGCTGAGGGTCCGGCCGAGAGACTGCTGCCTGGTGCCGGAGAAACGCAAGGAAATTACCACCGAAGGCGGACTGGACGTGTTGGCTGATCCTGACGCGGTTAAGGCTGCCTGCTCGAGACTGCAGGATGCGGGTATTCGGGTCTCATTGTTTGTCGATCCGGAACCGCGACAACTGGATGCAGCGCTTGCTTGCGGCGCCGCAGTGGTTGAACTGCACACGGGCGCCTATGCCGGGGCCAGCGGTGCGCAGCGGAATCGCGAGCTGCAGCGCGTTCGCGACGCGGTCGACTACGGCCGCAAAATCGGTCTCATTGTGCACGCCGGTCACGGCCTGAATTACGACAACGTCCAGCCCATCGCTGCGATAGCCGGTATCCGGGAGCTGAATATCGGTCATGCAATCATTGCCCGTGCCGTTTTTGACGGACTCGATCAGGCCGTGCGCGAAATGAAGCGGCTGATGTCCGCTGCCCGCAACGGAAATTGATCCGATGATTTTCGGCGTAGGCACCGACATCGTTGAACTTGCGCGCATTCAACACACCTATGATCGCTTCGGAGATCACTTCGTCGAGCGATTGCTAATGGACGAGGAGAGGCCCCTGTTCGAACGCAGCAGATGGCCGGTGCGATTTCTCGCGATGCGCTTCGCCGCCAAGGAAGCAACGGTCAAGGCGATGGGCACCGGTTTTGCGCACGGCGTGTGGATTCGCGACGTAGGCGTCGTGAACAATTCCTGGGGGCGGCCGCTGATCATCTGGTCCGAGCGGGGAAAGGGCGTCTGCCGGGAGCTTGGAATTGGTGCCGGGCATGTCAGCCTGTCCGACGACGCGGGGCTGATTCTGGCTTTCGCAGTCGTCATGAATGCGTGAGTAATTAAGTTAATAAAGTATCGTAATGCATTGTTTTTCATTTGATATAGAAACTGTCCCCGACGTCGAATTCGGCCGCCGCATGTGGGGGCTCGACGATCTTTCGGACGAAGACGTCGGGACTGCGATGGGCTTCAAACGTTTGCAGGAAACCGGCAGCGACTTTCTGCCGCCCCACCAGCAACGTGTCGTAGCGATTTCCGTCGGCTTGCGGACAGCAGACAGCTTCCGTGTCTGGAGCCTGGGCGATGCCGATTCCGACGAGGCCGACCTGGTGAGGCGATTCTTCGATGGCGTGGAGCGCTATGCGCCCGACCTGGTCAGCTGGAATGGCAGCGGCTTCGATCTGCCGGTTCTCCAATACCGTGCCTTGCGTCACGGTGTTCAGGCCCCTCGCTACTGGGAAATCGGCGACCACGATCGCGACTACCGATACAACAACTACCTGAGCAGGTTTCACTGGAGGCACGTGGACCTGATGGATGTCATGTCCGGTTTCCAGCCACGCGGACGGGCGAGCCTCGAACAGATGGCCGTGCTGCTAGGATTTCCGGGCAAACTCGGCATGAGCGGTGACAAGGTCTGGGGGGCCTGGTTGCGGGGTGGGATTGAGGACATCCGCAACTACTGCGAAACCGACGTGCTCAACACCTACCTGATTTTTCTGCGCTTCGAACACATGCGTGGCCGCCTGGACGACAAGGACCTGGCACGCGAGTTCGAGCTGGTTCGAACGACCCTGCAGGGCATGAAGCGTCCGCATCTCGATGAATTTCTCGCCGCCTGGTCATCTGGCTGAAACACAAGAGAATGGCAAAAAAACGTGAACCGGAGACGGCACGCATCGATGCCGTTACCCACGATGGCCGCGGAATCGCCGCGGTAACCGGCAAGAAAGTATTCGTCGCCGGTGCATTGCCGGGCGAGGTGGTCCGATTCAATCGGCGCAAACGGCGGCGAAACTATGACGAGGCGGAACTCGTTGAAGTGCTGGAGCCATCGCCTTCAAGAATCGAACCGCGCTGCGCCGTGTACGGCGTTTGCGGTGGTTGCTCGCTGCAGCATGTTTCGGCGCACGAACAACGCGCTATCAAGGAACGATCGCTGCGCGACAACATGCAGCGAATCGGCCGGGCGGAACCGGATACCTGGCTGCCACCGCTGTTCGACGCTTCCGACGACGGTGGCTGGCGCTACAGGCGGCGTGCCCGGCTGGCCGTCAAGGACGTTCCGGCCAAGGGTCGGGTGCTGGTCGGATTCCGTGAGCGTCATGCTCCCTACATCACCAATATGCACCGCTGCGAAATTCTGGCAGCGCCGGTGGATGCACTGATCGATCCGCTGAGTGAGATGATTTCGAAACTCGGCATTCGCAGCCGGCTGCCGCAGATCGAGGTGGCTGTCGCCGACAATTGCACGGAGCTGGTTTTTCGGGTGCTGGATGCGCCGAGCGATGCAGATCGTGCCGTGCTTATCGATTTTGCGGAACAGCACGGCCTGCAGATTGCGCTGCAGCCCGGCGGACCGGATTCCGTCGTGTCATTGCATCAATCGCCGCCGGAAAGCCTGACTTACGACATCCCCGAATCGAGGCTGCAGATGGAATTTGCGGCGACTGATTTCGTGCAGATCAACGCTACGGTCAACAGACTCATGGTCGGCAAGGCCATCGAACTTCTGCAACCGAGATCGAGCGACGATATTCTCGACCTGTATTGCGGTATCGGTAATTTCTCGCTGCCACTTGCCCGGCATGCGTCACAGGTGCTGGGTATCGAGGGCGAGCAACAGCAAGTAAGCAGGGCGCAGCAAAATGCGCGGCGTAATGGCATCGACAACTGCCGGTTTTCGGTCGGCGACCTGTCGGCCGTTAATGGCGGTGAAGCCTGGATGGCGAGGACGTGGGACAAGATGCTGCTGGATCCGGCGCGCAGTGGAGCGATCGAATTGCTGCAGCACGTCGAACGCATTGCGCCAGCGAGAATCGTTTACGTGTCCTGCCATCCCGGCACGCTGGCCAGGGATACCGAAGAGCTCGTATACCGGCGCGGGTACCGGCTGGAAGCGGCTGGCATAATCGACATGTTTCCACACACTGCACACGTGGAATCCATTGCGGTGTTTTCAAAAGTATAATATAAACAATAAGTTAAAATACAAACCTAAAGTCAGAGTCATTAAGGGCGGCGTTGCCGGGCAGGCGAACCGGCCGTGATAATGGCGATGTCAGGACCTTACCTATGGCGCTCGGACCGGTCATGCTGGATATAGAGGGGCTCGAATTGAGCCCGGCCGACCGCCAGCTGTTGCGCGAGCCGGCAGTTGGCGGCGTCATCCTGTTCAGTCGCAACTACGAATCGCCCGAACAGATTGCCGACCTCGTATCTTCGATCCGCGCACTGCGCAGTCCCCCGGTGCTGGTCGCTGTCGACCATGAGGGCGGACGCGTGCAACGTTTTCGGGAAGGATTCAGCGCGATTCCGCCGATGCGCAGACTGGGCGTCGAATACGACCGCGATCCGGACCAAGCGCTGGACTGTGCGCGCATGGCCGGATGGTTGATCGCGTCCGAGCTACGCGTCGCCGGAATCGACCTCTGCTTCGCGCCCTGCGTAGACCTCGATCGTGGAGTCAGTGCAGTTATCGGCGATCGGGCATTTCACCCGGACCCGGAAATCGTGGCCAGCCTCGCTGCCGCGTTTTGCGGTGGATTGCGCTCCGCCGGCATGGCGGCAGTCGCCAAGCATTTTCCGGGCCATGGGGCGGTATTGGCGGATTCACACGAGAAGCTGCCGGTGGACCGTCGGGAGTACGGCGAAATCCTCGATGACATGCGTCCCTACGAACGCTTGATCGCCAACCGGCGAATTGCGGCCGTCATGCTGGCACATGTCGTGTATCCGGAAGTGGACAGTCTGCCGGCAGGGTTTTCAACGCAATGGATCCGGCATCAGCTGCGCGCTCAGCTCGGATTCGACGGCGCGGTGTTCTGTGACGATCTCAGCATGAAAGCGACCGCCAGTTTCGGCTCGATGCCCAAGCGGGCCAGACTTGCGCTCGATGCCGGTTGTGACATGGTCCTGGTATGCAACGATCGGCCGGCGGCCACCGCGACGGTTGCCGCACTTGCCGAGTACTCGAATCCCTTGTCGCTGGTTCGGCTGGCGCGCCTGCACGGTACCGGATCCGTGCTGCGCGAGACCCTGCAGGCCAGTGAGCAGTGGCAGGCGGCAGTAACCACTTTTGGCCGCTGGCTCGAGCGACCGCCACTGGAACTGAACGCGTGACGTCATCCGGCGCGTCGCCCCGTTACGCCCTGATTGCCGGCAGCGGGTTCCGCGATTTCGCCACCGACTCGGCGTCGCAGCAAGTCGATACCCGATACGGCTCACCCTCCAGCCCGGTTCGCGAGCTGGAATACGGCAGGCACTGTGTCTACCTGATCGCACGGCACGGCGAGAACCTGCAGATTCCGGCTCACCGCGTCAACTACCGCGCTAACCTAGCGGCCCTGGAGTCATTGGGAGTCAACTGCGTCGTTGCCGTCAACACTGTTGGGGTGATCAACGAGTCGCTGGAACCGGGTCAGTTGGCCGTGCCCGATCAGCTCATCGACTATACCTGGGGACGGGATCACAGTATTCATGACGGCAATGCCGATAATTTGCAGCACATCGATTTCACCGAGCCGTTTTGCGCGGAATTGCGGCGGAAGCTTCTGACGGCGGCGGACGCGGCCGGTGTCGCCTGTCACGATGGCGGCACCTATGCAGTGACCCAGGGGCCACGGCTGGAAACGGCTGCCGAGGTCGACCGTCTGGCACGGGACGGAGCGGATTTCGTCGGCATGACGGCGATGCCCGAGGCGGCTCTGGCGATGGAAATGGGCATGCGCTACGCGTGCCTGTCGCTGATCGTTAACTATGGCGCGGGGCGTGGCCAGGCATCGATCCACGAGGATCTGCATGCTTACACGGCGACCGCCAGGATGTTATCGATGAAACTGCTCCGGGAATTTTTTCATAGGGTGTAGATGAAAGATCTGGATCGCAAAGTGCTGCAGCAGGTGATCGGCGGTTCCGCCGAGCCAATGCTGGTGGCACGGATCGACAGCGCCGACTGGCCGATCGTATTGAGCAACCCCGCTTTCAATGCGCTCGCCAGGTCGGAATCGACGTTGCAAGAACCGCTCGCCGACGTCGTGGAAAAAATGATCGGACGCGACCTGGCGTTGGAAATAAGCGAGACGATTCGCGCGGGGCAGGAAACCAGCCTTGCGGTGGAACTGTCCGGTCGCGAATACCTGATGGTATTGCGATCTGTCAGACAGAGTGCAGAGTCGGGAAACAGCTACTATGCCGTTTACTGGCGCAGCGCCGCGAGCAGCTCCGGCACCGATGGCGAGATTCACCAGGAACTGGTGAAAGCGAAACGGCGCATTCGCGACCTGTCACGTGACGATCCGGTTACCGGCCTGCTGAATGAAGCAGCTTTCCGTGAGGTGCTTGCACATGACTGGGCGGTTGCCACACGTGAGCGCTCGTCACTGGCGCTGGTCGCCTTCCAACTCGATGACTTTGCCGCCTATCTCGAAGTTTTCGGGCGTCATGCCACCGACTCCTGTCTGCGGCGTGTCGCACAGGCTGTCCGGCGCTGCCTGCGTCGGGCAAGCGATGTTGCCGCACGCGTGGACGAGTCGACCTTGCTGGTGCTGGCGCATGCCGCGTCGGAATCCGGCGTCGCGGAGTTTGCCGAAAAAATTGCGTCCGCGGTCAGGGAATTAGGCCTGCACCACCCGCGATCGAGCAAGGCGCGTTTCGTGACGGTCACCTATCAGCTCGCCGTTACGGCAGCCGAGGGTAGCGAGTCCAGGGCCGCTGCATTCCTGCAGAGCGTTCTCGAAAGCAAGGACTAGATCGGTTTCGCCCGAGGTTTTGCAGCTATATCGCTTCAGGGCGCCTCGATACCGCCCGGCATCGATCCGGCAGCATCGCGTTCATCCGTCGCGGGATCGTAGCGGGTGACTTTGACTAGTACACCGAATTTAGGGTGATCGAAATAACGAAGGTCGCCGTTGCGGAAAATGCGGTCCTCCGAAATCCGGTAATGAAGCCTCGTTGGTCGCAGATCCGGTTTTTCCGATTCCGCGTAGGCAGATTCGCCAAACGGTTTCGCCGGCGGCCGGATTCCGGCTTCGTCGGACGGAAGATAGCCGGGCTCTTCCGCATCCAGCTGCAGGTCGACAACGAGGTGAAGGAAGCGGCTGACGTACAGCGTCAACTCGCCATCGAGCCGGAGCGGCGCATCGCCGAGGCGTCGCAGTCGCACCGGCGGTGACAGCTCTCTGGCGACAGCGGTCTGGGTCCATGCCGTGTGCATGACCGGATTGTAGGCATCGAGCTTTTCCAGCTTCTTATAAATGTCCGACATCGTGTACTTGCCGGGTTCGAGCAGGGACATTTCCACCTGTCGGAGCGACGGAATCTCCTCGATTGACATTTTGGCCGCATCCCCGGCGCGTGGCGGCAACTGCGGGATGTCCGTGTAGATCGGGCCGTCGTCGGACTCATCAAGGGTTGGAACATCGACCGGCTCGGCAATGAACATCTCATTGCTGTCATTCGTATTTCCGGCGTACTCGAAGATGATCATTTCGACCGTATAGCGTCGCAGTTCCTCGGTCTCTTCCACCGGCTCGAGCGGCGCGATTGCCTGGGCCCGCGCGAAACCTGGCGTGCTGACCACCGCCGCGCAAAATAGCAGTACGCCATAATTGCGAATCCAAGTTTTCTGCATAGCTGTCAACCTGCTGCTGCCCTTGCGTTGTTTTCCGATGCCGCGAGTTCTCGAAGAAGCGATTCCACTGCGGTAAAGCGCTTTTCGGCGTCTTGCATGTCCAGGCGGAACTGTAATCGATGTGCGCCCTGCATTCGATACCTGTGACCGCCCTGTTGCACGAGCCTGACGACATTCATGGGATCGACGGCCGTGTCTTTTTCGAACAGCAGGTAACCGCCGGCATCGGATGCGTCGATCTTGCTGATACCCAGCGCGCTCGCCAGTACCTTCAATTCGGCAAGCCGCAGGAAGTTTTTCGCGGCGGGCGGCAGCAGGCCGAAACGGTCTATTAATTCAACCTGCAATTCACGCAATTCGTCCTTGTTACTTGCGCTCGCAATTCGCTTGTAAAGTATCAACCGTAGGTGCACATCCGGCACGTAGTCTTCCGGCAACAACGCCGGCACGTGCAGATTGATTTCCACGCCGCTGTTCAATGGCCTGTCGAGATCCGCCTGCTTGCCGCTTTTGAGCGATTCCACGGCGCGCCCGAGTAATTCGGTGTAAAGGCTGAATCCGATTTCCTGTATCTGCCCGCTTTGAGTATCGCCGAGCAATTCGCCGGCGCCGCGGATTTCCAGGTCATGCGTGGCCAAAGTGAAACCGGACCCGAGATCCTCCAGTGAATCGATAGCTTCCAGCCGCTTGATTGCATCAGCGGTCATCACAGCGCGTGGCGGCGCCAGCAGATACGCGAAAGCGCGATGGTGCGAGCGGCCGACCCGGCCACGCAACTGGTGCAGCTGCGCCAGTCCGAAACGGTCGGCACGGTTGATAATGATCGTGTTTGCGGTCGGGACATCGATGCCGCTTTCTACAATGGTCGTACACAACAGCACATTGAAGCGGCGGTGATAGAAATCGAGCATGACCTGTTCGAGCTCCCGCTCGGGCATCTGGCCATGACCGATGCGAATATTGGCTTCCGGAACCAGTTTGATCAGCTGCTGTTCGATGCGCCCGATGTCTTCGACTCGATTGTGCACGAAAAAAACCTGCCCACCGCGGCGGATTTCGCGAAGGCAGGCTTCGCGAATGATGACATCGTTCCACTCGCTGACGAACGTCTTTACCGCGAGCCGTTCGGCGGGCGGTGTCGTTATCAAGGACATTTCCCTCAGGCCTCCCAGGGCCATATTGAGGGTGCGAGGAATCGGCGTAGCGGTCAGCGTCAGCACGTCCACTTCGGCCCTCAAAGACTTGATAGCTTCCTTGTGCCGAACGCCGAAGCGGTGTTCCTCGTCAATGATGACCAGCCCGACATCACGAAAGTCCTTCGTATGCTGGAGCAGCCTGTGCGTGCCGATCACCACGTCAACGACGCCGCTGCGAAGGCCAGCGACGATACGGTCGGCCTCTTTTTTCGTTCGGAAGCGCGAAAGGACCTCGACACGAACCGGCCAGTCCGCGAAACGATCCTGAAAAGTTTGTCCGTGTTGCTGGGCCAGCAGCGTCGTCGGCACCAGTATCGCAACCTGTTTGCCGCCATTGACTGCAGCAAAAGTCGCGCGAAGTGCAACCTCGGTCTTGCCGAAACCTACGTCACCGCAAACGACACGATCCATTGGGCTGCCGCTGGCAAGGTCCTGCAGTACCTCCTCTATGGTGCGAGCCTGGTCCTCGGTGGGTTCGAACGGAAAACCGTCCTCGAACGCACGGTAGTCGGCTTCCGGCCAGTGGAAGCGATGCCCGGGTCTTGCCGCCCGCCGCGCGTAGACATCCAGCAATTCTGCCGCGACGTCGCGGATCTTGCTGATGGCACGACGTCGCGCTTTCGCCCACTGGTCACTTCCCAGCTTGTGCAACGGTGCGTTTTCCGGTGACGCGCCCGTGTACCTGGATATGAGGTTCAGCGCGTGTACCGGCACGTACAGTTTGTCGCCGTCCGCGTACTCGAGATGCAGGAATTCGCCCTCGATCTCCCCGGTCTGCAGGGTCACCAGGCCGAGGTAACGGCCGACGCCATATTCAGCGTGCACGACCGGAGAACCTTCCTGCAGGTCGTTGAGTTGCCGGATGATGGTTTCCGGGTCGCGGTCGCTGCGCCGGCGCCGGCTCTTTTGCCGCGGCCGGTCGCCGAACAATTGTTGCTCGCTGATGACGGCGATGCCGGCACGATCGAGCAGTACGCCGCTTTCGACGACAGCAATCGCAACACAAAGGCGCTCGTCCGAAGCGACAAACGATGGCCAGTCATCCATTCGGACGATGCGAATGCCGCGACCCTGTAGTAAGTCGACGATGGCCTCGCGGCGACCGGGCGATTCGGCGGTGAACAGAATTCGCCCGTCGAACGATTCGATGAACTGCAGCAGCGGTCCTGCTGCATCGTCGAATCGCGATTCGATCCGCAGCGCTGGCGGCAGGCGCGCCGGCAGATTCATCGAACCGGGGATTGTTGCAACGGATTGACTGCTGTAGCGAATTGACTGCATTTCCGCCAGGCGTAAATCGATCGCCCGCGTGCCTACAAAACTTTCATCCGGCGTAAGTACCGGTCGCTCCGGATCGAGGCTGCAGATCTCGTAGCGATCAAGTATCTCCTGCCAGGTCTGGCCCAGGATGGATTCCAGGTCGTCCGGGATGAACGCGATCGCGTTCTTCGGGAGAAAGTCCAGCAGCGTCGACGTCTCGTCAAAAAACAGCGGCAGGTAGTACTCGATACCACCGTGCGCGATGCCCTCGGATATTTCCCGGTAGACTCGGGAGCGTGATGGTTGCCCCTCGAATCTTTCGCGGTAACGGCGGCGAAATTCGCGAATGTCGGATTCATCGAGCGGTACTTCTCTTGCCGGGAGAATGCGGATCTGCGAAATCTCCGCGCCCGACATCTGCGACTCGACATCAAAGTGTCGAAGGCTTTCGATCTCGTCGTCGAAAAAGTCGATGCGCAACGGTTCATCCGCACCCATCGCAAACAGGTCCAGCAACGAACCGCGAACGGCAATTTCGCCATGTTCCTCGACCTGCGGGACACGCAGGTAACCGGCTGCAACCAGCACATCCACAAAGTGTTGACGGTCGATCTTCTGGCCGTGGCTCAAATGTACCGAGCGGGCGGCAACGTAGTCCGTGGGCGGCAGCCGCTGCAACAGGCATGGCGCGGAAGCGACGATGATGCCGCGGCGCATCCCGGGCAGTGCGGCGAGTGCCGCCAGCCTGCGCGAGACGATGTCCTGGTGTGGCGAAAAGTTGTCGTACGGCAGCGTTTCCCACTCGACGAAATGTGCGATCGGCAGCGCATCGCCCGCAAAAAACCGCATCTCCGTTTCCAGCTGATCTGCGTGCCGGGGATCCCGGGCCAGTACGATCATCGGTCGTTCGAGCTGCCGCGCGAATTCCACCGCGGCCAGTGACGCAGCTGCGGCAATCAGGCGACCGACCGATGCCGGCAGGCCGGCATTCTGGTCTGGTGAAGCTATGAGGAGGGGATGAGACGACACTCGAAAAACCGCGGGCAATACAGCCGGCGATTATTGCATATCCGGCGGTCGGATTTCGGCGGCCGGTCGGCCGCGCTGGCCCCGGTGTGCCGCTGCTACGTCTTTTTTTCCGGCCTAACGGCGGCTGACGGCGTGAATGACCTTGTCGTACTCGAAAAACACCACGAACTCACCGTATTCCCAGCGGCTGATCGGTGGGTCGCCAACGGCGGCTTGCTTCGAATTCGGGCTGCCATAGGTAGCTTCGACCTTGGCCTGGCTCATGCCGCGGGTCGGCTTGCCGGGCGTTTCGAATCGAGCCGCGTTTTCGGTGCCGCCCATCTGCAGCGTATCCGCGTGGGCTGCGCCCAGCAAAAGGCAGCTTGCGACAATGACAGTACTCAGTTTGGCCATGACGGGCTCTCCAGATCGTGACGTGGCGACTATAACATCAGGCCACGCTTCAGAAACAGTTGATTGAACAAGGTTTTACACTCAGAACATGATCCACTTCCGGACCTGGTTCTCAGTATTGGAATCCGCTACCGGCCCTGAGCGAATGTGGTTTAATGCCGCCGATGATCAAGCCTGTGGAACTGTTTGTCGGCCTGCGCTACCTGCGGGCCAAGCGCCGCACCCGGTTCGTTTCGTTCATTACCCTGATCTCGCTGGCGGGCATTGCGCTCGGCGTCGCAGCGCTCATCGTTATCCTGTCAGTCATGAACGGCTTCGAAGGTGAGTTGCGCGATCGTCTCCTGAGCATGACCGCGCACGGCTACGTCAGCGGCCAGGACGGCAGTGTCCGCAGCTGGCCGGCGTTGCAGAAGGAAGTCCTGGCCACGCCCGGTGTCGTTGCCGCGGCGCCCTATGTGCAGATGGAGGGCATGGTGCGGACCGGCCGCACCCTCAAAGGCGTGATGGTCAACGGTATATTGCCAGTGGAAGAAGCCTCGGTGTCCGGTGCTACGATCAATTTCGTCGAGGGCAACCTGGACGTACTGCAAGCCGGCAGCAAAGGCATCGTGCTGGGCCGTTTGCTGGCATTGGATCTGGGCGCACGAATGGGCGACGGTATCGTACTGCTGATTCCGCGACCGGACGGCGGCGGCTCTCTCGAGCCGGTACTGGAGCGTTTCCAGCTGCTTGGCGTTTTCGAGGCCGGGGTGCAGGATCATGACGCAATGCTTGCACTCATTCATATGGACGATGCCCGGCGCCTGATGTCCTACGGCGATCGGGTCAGCGGCGTCCGATTCGTGGCAAACGACGTGATGGACGCGCCGCGGGTGTCGGCGACACTGCAACAGCGACTCGGCGCCGAATTCACCAGCAGCGATTGGACTATAGAGAACGCCAGCTACTTCCGCGCAATACGCCTGGAAAAAATGATGATGTCGCTGATCCTGTCACTGATCATCGGCGTTGCCGCATTCAATATCGTCGCAAGCCTGGTGATGGTTGTGTCCGACAAAACGAGCGACATAGCGATCCTGCGGACGCTCGGCATGGGTCCCGGCGACGTCGTCAGAATATTTTTTATACAGGGTGCGGTGATTGGCTGGATCGGAGTGTTGCTCGGCGTGATCGGCGGAACGGTGCTCGCGTACTACGTGCCGGTAGTCGCACCGGTCATCGAGGAATTCTTCGGATTTCAGATCATGCCGGGCGATGTCTACTACGTAACAGCCATTCCATCGGTGCTGAGGCCACAGGACGTGTTGGTCATTGCGGTCGCTGCACTGTTGCTGACCTCGTTGGCGACACTGTACCCGGCACTCCGCGCTGCACACGTGAATCCGGCCTCCGCGCTGCGTTACGAGTAATCGATGCCGCACTGGTTCGAAACCTGGATGGGTGGTCGCTACGTGCGGTCGAAGAGCCGAAACGGATTCGTATCGCTCATTTCCACGATTTCGATCAGTGGAATCGCAATTGCCGTAGCTGTGTTGATCGTTGTTTTATCGGTCGTCAATGGATTCGAGCGCGAACTTCGCGAACGATTGCTCGCTATGTCGGCGCACGCAACGATTGAAGATCCTTACGGCGCGCTGGTCGACTGGCAGGGGCAAATACGAAATGCGATCAGCAACGACAGAGTCGACGGTGCAGCGCCGTACGTCGATGGGCAGGCCTTACTAATATCCGGCACACAATTGAGTGGCGCGGAGGTGCGTGGAATCGATCCGCTGATGGAAGCAGACGTGTCGGGCATTGCAGCTGTCGTGACTGACGGAGATCTTTCCGGGCTTCAGCCGGGCTCTTTCAATATTGTTCTCGGAAACGAGCTTGCCCGGGCGTTGCAGGCGCAGGTCGGTGACAAAGTCACGGTCACGCTTGCCGACGGCATCGTTACTCCGGCAGGGGTCGTTCCACGATCCCGGCGATTTACCGTCAGTGGAATTTACCGTGTCGGTATGTTCGAGTTTGACCGTCGCCTCGCGTTCATCAATCTCAACGATGCGCAGCGATTGTATCGATTCGGCACAGGGGTCAGTGGCATTCGCCTGGCGGTAACCGACATTTATGCGGCTCCGCAGATTGTTCGCGAAGTGGCTCTCAGTGGCGGCGTCGGTGTGTTGGTCAGCGACTGGACGCGCCGGCACGTGAATTTCTTTCGTTCGATTCAGATAACGAAGTCGATTCTTTTTGTGATTTTGCTGATGGTAGTAGCGGTTGCGGCATTTAATATCGTATCCACGCTGGTCATGGTTGTGAAAGACAAGCAGTCGGATATCGCAATCCTGCGTACGGTAGGTGCGTCGCCCGGCAGCATACTGAAAATATTCGTTGTGCAGGGAAGCATCATCGGCGTATTGGGTACTCTTGCCGGCCTGCTTCTCGGCGTGCTTCTGACACTCAACCTGGAGTCAATCGTGGCTTTTATGGAATCCGCATTCGGCATCAAGTTTCTAGCGGCTGATGTCTATTTTATCAGCGACCTGCCGGCTGAATTGCGTTGGCCCGACGTGGCAAGAATTTGTTCGATCGCGCTGGTCCTGGCCCTGTTGTCGACGATTTACCCGGCATGGCGCGGCGCACGCACCATGCCTGCCGAGGCATTGCGCTATGAATGAAGCGGTGAAATCACAGAGGGCCGAAGTGCTTTCCTGCCGCAACGTCATTCGCCGTTTCTCGGAGGGCGGCTCGATGCTGGAGGTGTTAAGCGGAGTTGATCTGAGTGTCAGGGCCGCAGAGCGACTTGCAATCGTGGGCAGCTCGGGCTCGGGCAAGACCACGTTGCTGCAGATCATGGGCGGCCTGGACGATCCGACGTCCGGTGAAGTCGTTGTCGGCGGGCACACGCTGGCCAACACGGATGAGGCGAAAAAAAGCGAACTGCGTAATCGCTATATCGGTTTTGTCTACCAGTTTCATCATTTGCTGCCGGAGTTCTCGGCGCAGGAAAACGTTGCGATGCCGCTCCTGATCCGCCGTGAGAGAAAAGACGTGGCAATGAAGCAAGCCGGTGAGTTACTGGATCGGGTCGGGCTAGGCCAACGGCTTACGCACAAGCCCGGCGAGTTGTCGGGCGGCGAGCGTCAGCGCGCGGCAGTTGCGCGGGCCCTCATTACCCGGCCCAGCCTGGTGCTCGCCGATGAACCGACCGGCAACCTCGATGCCGGAAACGGCGAGCACGTATTACAGCTTATGCTGGAACTCAACCGCGAACTTGAAACCAGCCTGGTCGTGGTCACTCATGATCGCTCGATCGCCGCACGCATGGAACGAGTATTGGTGCTGGAAAACGGCAGGCTCGCTGCGGCGGACTGACGGATTTCGTCTACTTGCCGCGACCGCGGCGCCTCGCCAGGTAGTCGGCAATCGATGCGCGCCACAGCAGGTCGAGCGCAACGTAACCGGCGAATGCGGCAATCGAACCGAGCAGAACGCATCCCAGCACCATCGGTTGCCAGATGAGCAGAAACTGGTTGCCAAGCCAGCTTAGGGACAGTTCGAACTGGAACGGCTGCGGTTCCTGGCCCAGCAGATAACGACCGACGCGATAAGCGAAAAAGAACATCGGCCCGATGGTCAGCGGATTGCTGACGAACGTCGTTACTGCTGCGATCGCGACATTGATCCTCAACGGCAATGCCAGCAGTCCCGCGATCAGCGCGTGTCCCGGAATCGGCATGAAAGCCACGAAAAGTCCGAGCGAAAATGCCGGCACGACCGAACGCCGGCGAATGCCCCAGAGATCCGGGTCGTGAATCAGGTGATTGAAAGGCTCGACGAACCACAGGCGCATTACGCGCTCGCGTTTCAGGGCAAATTTGCGAAAAAAGCGCCTTGGCATTCCAACTGGTATCCGGTTTCATCGAGCCGAGCGGCTCAAGATGCAGGCTTGCATCATAACGACAAAGCGCAGGGAAGCGGAACATGATTCGATTGCCGATTGATCGTTGAGTCCTGTAACAGGATTCTGAGAAAGCCCGGTGTTGCGATTCGCTATGGGCGTCGTGGCAGGCGCCACCGCGACGCAACAGCTGGCGCAGTTGCCGGCAGCGCCCTGGCTGATCTCCCTGAGCATCGTGCTGGCGGGGCTGTTGCTGGTGCCATGCCTGCGGTTTGTTGGCGGGATGCTGCTGGGATTCTTGCTGAGTTGTCTTGCGGCATGGCAGGTAATCGACGATCGGCTGCCTGCCGAATTCGAGGGCGAACCGCAGGAATTCAGTGCCAGAGTCATCGATTTCCCGGCAGCGGCGGGCGCCGCATTGCGCCTTGTCGTCGAGCCACTGGAGCGGCCGGATCTTCCTCGGCGTGTTCGGCTGAGCTGGTACGACGCCGGCGAATCGCCCCGTATCGGCGAACACTGGCAGTTCGCAGTCCGGCTGCGCGCACCGCGGGGTTTTGCGAACCCGCAGGGCTTCGACTATGAGGCCTGGTTGTTTCGCCAGCGCATCGGCGCAACCGGTTACATAGTCTCCGGCAAACGCAGCGCGGATCAGCCCGTTGCTGGCCTTACTCTCGTGTTGCGCCGCCACTTTCTCGATCGTGTGCATGCCTTGTTTCCCGACGATGCAGCGCGAGCCGTGTTGACGGCGATTACGATCGGCGCGCGGCAAAACATCAGCCGCGAGCAATGGGAAAAATACGCACGCAGTGGCACGAGCCACCTCATGGCAATATCCGGGCTGCACGTGGGACTGGCGGCGGCCGGTTTGTACCTGTTGTTGCGGATTGTTGCCGCGCCGTTCGCCGCCGGTCGGAACATTCGTGATCTTGCGGTACTCGGTGCAGCGATCGGGGCCGGCGTTTATGCACTGCTATCGGGGTTGGCGGTGCCGGCGCAGCGGGCACTGCTGATGGTTATGCTGATTTCGACAGCCATGTTGCTGCGGCGGCAGCTCGGCTTGGAGCGGATCCTGGCGCTTGCCTGCCTCGCCGTGTTCAGTTTCAATCCGTTATCGCTGCTCGCCG
This sequence comes from Gammaproteobacteria bacterium, assembly GCA_029865385.1. Lineage (GTDB taxonomy): Bacteria > Pseudomonadota > Gammaproteobacteria > Steroidobacterales > Woeseiaceae > JAKEGN01. Next base: position 20,238 of record JAOUGX010000004.1, on the reverse strand, counting down.
CCGGATTTCAACTTTCGTTCCTCGCTGTTGCGGTGTTGCTGTGGTCCGCAGCGCGAATCTCGCCTGTCCGCTCACATCATGCGCTGATCAATCGCCTGGTCCGTCCGCTCGTACGTCTTTCGCTGCTTCAGTTTGCACTGCTGTTCGGTCTGCTGCCGCTGACAGTACTGCATTTCGGGCGTATCGCATGGCTGGCGCCGTTCATCAATCTGCTGGTGCTGCCTGTTTTCAACCTGTGCACGGTGCCGCTGGCGCTGGCGGCATTCGCGCTGGACGGACCGCTGCAAGAGGCAGGCGACTTTCTTTTGCAGGTCTCGTATCAGAGCATTCGGCTGGTTCTCCGGCTGGTCGACATCGGCGCGGCTTTGCCGTTCGCCGAACTGTCAACGTTGCCGATGCAGGGCCCGATGCTGGTCGTATTGTGGGCTTGTGCGTTGTGGGCATTGTTACCGCCGGGATTCCCCGGGCGGTATCTTGCGTGGCTCGCCGCGTTCTCTGTAATTCTGTACAGGCCACCTGCACCACCGGCCGGTTGCGTCGACATTCAGGTTCTGGACGTTGGCCAGGGGCTCTCCGCGGTCGCGCGCACCCGCACACGCATAGCAGTGTTCGACACCGGTCCTGCATTTCGCAGCGGCAGCGATACGGCTGCGCTGGTGTTGATCCCGTATCTCGAAACGCTGGGCATAAGGCGTGTGGACACGCTGATTGTCAGTCACGCCGATCTCGATCACGCGGGAGGTGTCGATTCGCTGCTGAAGCAGCTTCCGGTGAACGAGATCCTTTACGGCGAATCGCTGTCTTTGAGTAACGACGTGACCGCTGTGCAGGCTGCCTGCCATTCGGGGATGTCGTGGCAGTGGGATGGTGTCGACTTCCAACTGCTGCACCCGGATCCAGAGTACCTTCGCCGCCGCGGTAACAACGCATCCTGTGTCCTCGAAATTCGAGCAGGTGACCAGCGTGTGCTGCTGACCGGGGACATCGAATCCGCCGTCGAGCATCGGCTGGTCGCGCAGGGCTTGCTCAAGCCTGTTGAGCTGGTCGTCGTCCCGCACCATGGGAGTCGCACATCGTCCTCATCCGGTTTCGTCGCGGCATTGGCCCCCCGGACAGCCGTGGTATCGGCCGGTTTCGACAATCGCTGGGGATTTCCCCGACCCGAGGTGACGGCCCGCTGGCGGCAACAAGGCGGCCGCTTAGTGACGACAGCAGCGTCAGGAGCGGTCAGTCAGCGCTTCTGCGAGTCAGGCGGCCAGTACCCAATCGTCGAGCAACGACGAATGTTTCGCCGCTATTGGCACGCAGCCAACTGATTTTGCAGATAAAGGGAATCACGACGCAGGAATTTTTGTGCCGGTCACTGTATATTTCGATTTTCCTCAGAGTCGGGCCTATGGTCGATATCGTTAAAGCGGGCGGCTACCTGATGGCGCCTATCATTCTCTGCGCCATCATTGCCATGGGCATCATCCTGGAGCGATTCTGGACTCTGCAGCAAAAGCGGGTGCTGCCGGAAGACCTGACCAGCAAAGTTTGGGGCTGGGTCAAGAAAGACGCCCTCGATCAACGACAGATCCAGACCCTGCATCAGGGTTCCCCCTTGGGTCAGATCCTCGCTGCCGGACTGATCAACCGCGACCTGGATCGCGCCATCATGAAAGACAGCATCGAAGACACCGGGCGCCACGTGGTTCACGAACTGGAGCGTTACCTGGACACGCTGGGGACAATCGCCGCAATTTCCCCGTTACTCGGTCTGCTGGGTACCGTTATCGGTATGGTCAAGGTGTTTACGGCGATCACAACCCACGGCGTTGGCAATCCAACGGTACTGGCCGGCGGTATCGCCGAAGCATTGATCACGACCGCAGCCGGGCTGACGGTCGCGATCCCTGCCCTTATCGGTTATCGCTACTATCGAAACCGCGTGGATACGCTGGTCGTCGACATGGAGAAAGAGGCAATCAAGCTGGTAGAGGCGTTACACCGCCGCAGATCCGGCGGTGGCACCGGCGAATGAAACTGAACCTGCGGCCGAAAGTCGAACCTGAAGTCAATCTGACGTCGCTAATAGACGTAGTTCTGCTGCTGCTGATTTTTTTCATGGTGTCCACCAGTTTCGTCAAGCAGTCTCAGATTTCCATTCGCTTGCCGGAAGCCGAAAACGTCCAGGTCGTTGAAGAATTTCCCGATCAACTGGATATCATGATCACGGAGCAGGGCACCTACCTGGTAAACGGCAGGGAACTGGTGAACAATCGCCCGGAAACCATACGTAATGCGCTGCAGAAACTGTCCGGCGGCAACACCACGCTGCCGTTGACGATCAGCGCGGACGCCAACGCGCGTCACCAATACGTCGTAACCGCAATGGATGTCGCCGGCAAGCTCGGCTTCGTGCAAATCAGCATAGCCACGGTCAACGATCCGGCCAGTCCGTGAGTCAACGTTTAGATCCCAAGCTCATCGAGGTCTATGGCCGTCTCTGGCGATACGTCACGCCGTACCGCTATATCGGCATCGTTGCGATTCTCGGCATGGCCACGGCCGCGATCGTCGAAGGCCTGCTCGTTTGGATGCTGGAGCCAATGACCGATGAGGCACTGGTGGCGCACAATCTCGAAACGGCGAAATGGATGCCACTGGCCTTTGTCGCAATATTCATAATCCGCGGCATAGCCGGATTCGCAACCGAAGCATCGCTGGGATGGATTGGCCGCGCGGTCATCAGCTCGCTGCGCAGGGATGTTTTCAGCAAATTCCTGACTTTGCCGTCTCGCTTCATCGAGCAGCAATCGACCGGTCCGTTGCTTTCGCGTATGACCTACAACGTCGAGATGGTTTCCGAATCGGTGACCAATGTCGTCACGATGATGGTCCGCGATGTACTGACCATACTTGCCGCTGCCGCGGTCATGCTTTACCAGAGCCCGCGACTGTCTGCGTTTGTCGCGATCGTCCTGCCGGTAATCGCGGTGATGATTCGACTGCTCGCCAAAGCATTCCGTCGATACAGCAGCCGCATTCAGGACTCGGTGGGTGAGGTCACGCAGGTAACCGAAGAGGTATTGTCCGGTCACCGGGTCGTGAAGATTTTTGGCGGTCGGGAATACGAGACCGAGAGAATGTTCGAGGCCGATGGCAGAAATCGCCGCCAACACCTGAAGATGATTCGTACCAAAGCGCTGGGAACGGCACTGACGCAGATTATTTTCGGTTTCGGTGTGGCGCTCGTGATCTACTTTGCCAGCGTCGAGGCATTGAAGGGTAATTTCAGTGCCGGTCAATTCATATCGTTTTTCAGTGCAATGATGCTGATGCTGCAGCCGCTGCGCCGGATAACGAATCTCAATGCCGTGCTGCAACGTGGCATCGCCGCCGGCGACAGCCTCTTTCGTATCATCGACGAACCGGACGAAGTGGATTCGGGAACGGTGAGCCGTGACGAGGTGCGTGGCGCCGTCGAATTTCGTAACGTGAGCTTTTCCTACGGTCGTCAGGAAGCACAGGTTATCGATGATCTGTCGTTGACGATCGATGCCGGCAAGACGCTGGCGATCGTCGGGCACTCCGGCAGCGGCAAGTCTACGCTGGTCGGATTGCTGCCCCGATTTTACGACGTCGACAGTGGCGAGATCCTGCTCGACGGTGTCCCGATACAGGAATATGCACTGACCAATCTGCGCGAGAATATCAGCCTGGTCAGCCAGGACGTCGTGCTGTTCAACGATACGATCGCAAACAACATCGCCTACGGCTCCTTGCGCAAATATTCGCGTGCCGAGCTGCTCGAAGCTGCAGAAGCGGCGCACATTCTCGAATTTGTCAATGATATGCCGGATGGCCTGGAGACCGTGGTCGGCGATCGTGGCGTGCTCCTGTCCGGTGGGCAGCGGCAACGCATTGCAATCGGCAGAGCGTTGCTGAAGGACGCTCCGGTTCTGATTCTCGACGAAGCGACCTCGTCGCTGGATACGAAATCCGAGCGACGCATCCAGGATGCCCTGAGCACACTGATGAAGGACCGCACTACGCTGGTCATCGCACATCGCTTGTCGACGGTGGAAAATGCCGATCAGATCATCGTTCTCGATCAGGGCAGAATTGTTGAATCCGGCACACATTCCGAATTGCTGGCACTCAACGGCCAGTATTCGAGCCTGTATAAAATGCAGTTCAATGATGAGCCTGAAAACGGCAATCCCTGACGGTTCGCAAAATGGTAAAAGAAAACAGTAGCGACCGGGACTGGCTGCAGAAGCTCTGGTACGAAAAATCGCCATGGCGATTTGTGCTTTTTCCCCTTAGCGTGATTTTCTCCGCATTAGTGGCGCTGAGGCGAAATCTTTACAGCAGGGGAGTTCTGAAATCTCACCGGGTACCGGTTCCGGTGGTCGTTGTCGGCAATATTTCAGTTGGCGGCACGGGCAAGACTCCGATTTCGATCTGGCTCGCGATTGAACTGCAGGTTCGTGACCACAAGCCGGCCATCGTCAGCCGTGGGTACGGTGGCGTCGTGGGTCCGAAGCCGGTGAAAGTGACGGCCGAAAGCGATCCGGATCAGGTCGGTGACGAAGCCGTGCTGATGGCGATTCGCAGTCGTTGCCCGGTTTTCGTTCATCCCGATCGAGTCGCAGCCGCCAGGGCGGCAGTCGAATCAGGCGCCGATCTCGTCATTGCCGACGACGGCCTGCAGCATTACAGACTGGTGAGGGATTTCGAGATTGCCGTCATGGATGGCGTGCGCGGCACCGGTAATGGGTTGATGCTTCCTGCCGGTCCGCTTCGCGAACCGGTTCAAAGACTGAAAGAAGTCGATCGTGTTCTGGTGCAAACCGAGGGACAGGACGTCGACGTTCCATACCTGCGGCGCTTGAGTGATCGGAATTCATCGGCCTTCTCGCTGCTGCCGAAACACATGCGGGAATTGAACGGGAAGCGAACCCGATCATTGGGAGATTTTTCGGGCAAGCCTGTCCATGCCGTAGCGGCGATCGGCAATCCACGACGTTTCTTTCGAATGCTCGAATCTCACGGAATGCGCGTCATTCCGCGCGCTTACCGAGACCATCTGAAGCTGACCGCGCAGCACCTGGATTTCGGCGATGAATTGCCGATCATCATGACCGAAAAAGACGCAGTAAAATGCGCCGGTCTGACTGTAAGGAACTGCTGGTACGTCCCCGTCACGGTGAAGTTTCCCAATGCCGGTCGCTCGAACTGGCTCGAGGATTTGCACCGTTTTCTCGAGAAAAGGAAGGCCGAGCTTTGTCCAGGCAACCATTCATCGTCGTAATACCGGCGCGTTACGCGTCGACTCGATTGCCGGGCAAGCCACTGCGCATGCTCGTCGGCAAGCCGATGTTGCAGCACGTGTGGGAACGTGGCCGCGAGAGCGATGCTGTCGAAGTAGTAATCGCAACGGACGATCAGCGCATCGCGAAAGCAGCCGAGGCGTTCGGTGCCGATGTCTGCATGACCTCGGCCAAGCATCTGTCTGGCAGCGACAGAATCGCGGAAGTATGCAAAATTCGAAATTGGCCACAACACACGGTGATCGTGAACCTGCAGGGTGACGAGCCGACCATGCCATCCGCATTGATCGATCAGTGCGCAGCCCTGCTCGAGGATGAAGCTGCGGATATAGGTACGCTGGCATCGCCTTTGCTTTCGGCCAATGACCTCGATAATCCAAACATCGTCAAGGTTCTGTTAGACACAAACAACTACGCATTGATTTTCAGCCGTGCGGCAATTCCGTTTGCGAGGTCGGAGCAACTGGTCGGCCTTGCCGGACAAACGGCATTACATCATCACGGAATCTACGCTTACAGAGTAGGTGCATTGCTGCGAATGGTTGCAGCCGCCGCGCCGGCCATTGAACTTTGCGAGCAACTGGAGCAATTGCGCGCGTTGCACCTGGGCATGAAAATCCGCGTTGGGCGGCCGGCGACACGGCCTGGACCCGGCGTCGATACAGAAGCCGATCTCCAGATGGCCGAAAAGCAACTGCGTGACGGAGTTGTTCTTGCCTGAGCTGCGGAAACTGTGGCTAGCGCCGGCTCTGCCGACGGCATCCGCTGCGTTCATCGTCCCGGCTCAAGTGTGCGAAAGGAAATGGCTGGTTTTCGACACGCCAGGTGACTTTGGAGAAAAATCTTCAGTTGACAATAACCCTGAACCGGCGTTCTTGAGCTTATGTATGGAGGACTGTCTTCATCCGTCGCATTTGACAGTGCATTCGGAACGTCCGCCGCGGGAATCATTGCGGCGAGCTGCTCAGAAAGTGCGGTACCAGCGAGCATTATTGACCCGCCGCTAAATTATTACCCGCGCATGACATTAGCCGAAGTCGTATTCCTGCAGGTCGGCGCACGCCTGTTGCTGCCACTCCCTGTTGCAGGATTTTCTTAAGCCGGTTTCACGGTTATGCGCGTATCCGGCTGTTTCCCCGGTGCATTGTTTTTACAGTACAGCCAAAGCTGACACCGGTTCCGACCATCTCCCGCTTTCCGTGCGCCCACCGGCCGGCTGCCTATTTGATAAGGCCCGGGAGTGCACGTATTTTGGATTCGTCAGCGAAGGACAGGGGTCGGCAACAACAGCGAGAACGGGGGTATGACAGATGTTTCGTTATCAGTCGCGTCGACACCAGCGACTAATGGACGAGTCCGAACAGGCGCTGCGGGATGCAGCCGAGAGCGATACGGCCCGCCATGCGAGAATCGCTCAACAAACACTAGAAGACCCGAAAACACACCGAATCTGGGAAGGAGTTCATGCTGAGCTCGTTCGACCGGTTGCTGCGAACAGAAAGAGAGTGCCCCAGGTCCTTGCGCTGCGCGCTATCGACATTCGGCTCGTGCACAAGCAGGCTCTCATCGATCACATACGTATGCAGCAATTGACCGGCCGCGATCGCAAGCGGATGTTTGCCATATTCTACGGCCCGAAAGACCTGCGCGACGCTATTCTGACGGAGCACAGGCAATACACGCTGGCCGTTTCGAGCTATCTCTCCACTGATCACTTGATAAGAGTTATGTACGACCCCGAGGGCGCTCGACTCCTGAAGCAATACGAGGAGTCGTACATGAAGTACTTCGAATTGTACGGTTACGCCGTCCGGGCGACGGAACAGGCGTGGGCAGAGGCTCTGACTCCTCTGATGTCCGAGACCCGCATCAAAGTCAAGCAACTACGCGATCGCATCGTGTCCGAGGCACCGGACGATCGATATGCAGATTTCGATCAACAGGCCTTGCTGGCTCGAAGCGGCCGGTATCCCGCTCTAAATTACATGAATCGCTGAATCGCGAAGGACCTGCGAATCGATCTTCACGCCGTTTTCGGCTGCGAAATCTACGTATTGAATTGCCGGCGCTATGGTGGCCGAAATGTGCATATGAGTCCGATTCCGGCAGACACGCGATCGATGCGTAGCTTATGAACTTCGACGTGCAATTTCTTGGTGCTGCGGGTGAGGTCACCGGATCGATGTATCTGATCCGGGCGGGCAGTCACAAAGTGTTGCTCGAGTGTGGCCAGATTCAGGGCAGTCGCAAGGACGAGCTGCGAAATCGCCACCGGTTTCCGCTGAAGATATCGGAAATCAACGCCGTCATACTCAGCCATGCGCATATCGATCATTCGGGGCGTGTGCCGCTGTTGGCGGAGCGCGGATACACAGGGCCGGTATTTACGCAAAACGCCACTCGCGCACTATGCAGTATCATGTTGCCGGATTCGGGTTATCTGAACGAGAAAGACGCCGAATGGGAAAATCGCAAGCGCGAACGCAAGGGATTGCCACCGGTCGAGCCGCTTTACACACGTGCCGAGGCCGAGGAGTCCCTCAAGCTGTTCCGCAGTTTCGCCTACGGTGAATCGCAGGAGATATTACCGGGCTTATCGCTGCGATTTCACGATGCCGGACACATCCTGGGATCGTCTATCGTCGAACTCAGCTACGCATCCGGCGGGCAGATGCGGACCCTGGTATTCAGTGGTGATCTTGGTTATCAGGATGCTCCCGTCATGGAAGCACCGGCAAGACTGAAGCGCGCCGACATGGTCATCATGGAAAGCACCTACGGCGATCGACTGCACCGCCCGTTTGCCGAGACTATCGAGGAACTGGCCGGACTTTTCGCAGAAGCCAGCGCTCGCAAGGGCAATATCCTGATCCCGGCATTCACCGTCGGCCGGACACAGGACCTTTTGTACCTGATGTCCGAGCACTACGACGACTGGAAGCTATCCGACTGGCAGATCTTTCTGGACAGCCCCATGGCCATAGACGCAACACATACCTATGCGCAGTATCGCCATTTATATGGAGCCAAGCTGTTTTCGCCCGGCGCATCGACACCTGACCTGCCAAATTTTCATGCCACGATGTCGACCGAGGAGTCGATGAGCATCAATCGCATTCGGTCCGGCGCGATCATCATTGCCGGCAGCGGCATGTGCAGTGGCGGGCGCATACATCATCACTTGAAAAATAACTTGTGGCGGAAGGAATGCCACCTGGTCATAGTCGGCTACCAGGCCGAGGGCACACTCGGTCGGCGCCTCGTCGATGGCGTGCCGAGCGTCAAACTGTGGGGCGAGAAAGTCATCGTGAAAGCGAAAATTCATACGATTGGTGGCCTGTCCGCACATGCGGATCAGGCAGGCCTCGTCGACTGGTACGGCGCATTCGAAAACCGGCCACCGGTTTACCTCGTGCACGGTGAGCCCGGAGCTCAGGAAGCGCTCGCTTCGGCGCTTCGTTCGCGGCTGCAAGCGCCGGTCACGGTTGCCGAACGCGGCATGACCGTCGTCGTCGGTCGCTGATGATGCGTCGAAGAGGTACCGACCGATGAGCGATAAGAAAAGTGCGTCGTTTACGGCCAACATCGGCAAACGGCGCGTACCCGACCCGGCACATCCGCTGCGCCGCGCGGAGCAGCTGCCCGTTCAGGAACCGAAATCCGTTGCGGACGATCCTCTCGCCGCTGAAAGGCTTCGTGCTATCCTCGAAAGCGATACTTATCGTGCGGCGGATCAGGATCCGGCATTCCTGGATTACGACGAAACCCGCGGCCCGCGGCTGGAACTCGACTTCCTGAAGCCCGAAACCCTGTTGCAGCGACATGGCATCGACAAAACCATCGTCGTATTCGGCAGTACGCGTATCCCGGAGCCATCCGAGGCGCAGCGCCGCTTTGAGCTGGCTCGCCACAAGACCGACGCGCAACCGGACGACAGCAAGCTTGCTAGGCAGTGCCAGATTGCAGGTCGCGTGCTCGAAAAAAGTCGTTACTACGATGTTGCGCGCGAGTTCGGTACGCTGGTTGGCAATGCGGGAAAAAGAGCTGGCGGTTGCGGACCTGTGCTCATGACCGGCGGCGGACCGGGCATTATGGAAGCGGCAAATCGCGGTGCGTTCGACGTCGATGCAAAAAGTATCGGGCTGAATATCCTGCTGCCGTTCGAGCAATTTCCGAATCCCTACGTGTCGCCCGAATTGTGCTTCAGCGTGCGCTATTTCGCGATCCGCAAACTGCATTTCCTGATGCGGGCCAAAGCGCTGGTCGTTTTTCCTGGCGGTTTCGGCACGCTCGATGAGCTGTTCGAGACACTGATGCTGATACAGACGCGCAAGATCGAACCACTGCCGGTAGTACTCGTCGGCGAGGAGTACTGGCGAAAACTGTTCGACCCCGAGTATCTGTTAAGTGAAGGTGTCGTCGATCCGGAAGATCTCGAGCTTTTCTGGTATGCGGAAACTGCCAGCGAGATATTCGAAGGAATCTGTGAGTGGCATGACAAAGCCGGTACGCCGCTGTTCGACGAATCCTGCCGGTAGTCTGGATACCGGCAGGAAATGACGAAGCCCATACCGTCCGATCCGCCGCGGGCACCGGAGTGTCCATGGGCGCTACCGGCTGCGGACCTGCTGAATGCACTGCAGGTGCAAGTCGATACCGGCCTCCGCGAACCCGAATTCAGGGCGCGGCAACTGCATTACGGTCCGAACGAGCTGCGCGCCACCGGCCGCAGGAACGCCTGGTCCATTCTTTTCGACCAGGTCAGGAGCGTGGTCGTCGTACTCCTCGTTGCCGCGGCTGCAGTATCCATGTCGTTCGGCGATACGGTCGAGGGAATCGCCATCCTGGCCGTTGTTTTCATCAATGGCGCGATCGGTTTCGTTACCGAGCGGCATGCCATCCGTTCGATGGAAGCGCTGCGGACGCTGGGTAGGGTCGATACCGTGGTTCGCCGCGACGGTCGCAGCATGCGTCTGCCGGCGGAACAACTGGTACCCGGCGACATCGTTCTCCTCGAGGGTGGCGACATCGTGACCGCCGACCTGCGGATCATCGACGGTTCCAAATTGCAGGCGGACGAATCGACGTTGACCGGCGAGTCCGTCCCGGTGGCCAAACAAGCGGATGCGCTGCCGTCGGAGACATCGCTTACCGAACGCAGCAACATGTTCTTCAAGGGGTCTGCCGTGACGCGCGGCGCTGGAACCGCCGTGGTCGTTGCAACAGGACTCGACACCGAGCTGGGCAGAATCTCGCAACTGGTGACGGCTGCGAAATCGCAGAGCACTCCGCTCGAGCATCGCCTCAATGCGCTGGCCGCACGACTGGTTCGTGCCGTGCTGGTCATTGCCGTACTTGTGGCCGCAGCGGGTGCGATAAAAGGGCAGGACACCATCCTGGCGATCGAAGTCGCCATCGCTCTGGCGGTAGCCGCCATCCCGGAGGGTTTGCCCATCGTTGCCACCATCGCGCTGGCACGCGGCATGTGGCGGATGGCGAAACGAAATGCACTGATCGCGCGATTGTCCGCCGTAGAAACACTCGGTGCCGCGAGCATCATCCTCACGGACAAGACCGGCACATTGACGGAAAATCGCATGACGGTGACGTCGCTGCAACTTGGCGACGTTGCCGTGTCTGTGGAAGGCACCGGGCTCGAGGCCCGCGGTGAGTTTCACAGCAACAGTAAGAAGCTCTCAGCCGCCGAAATCGAACGCGTCGAGCAGATGCTGACCACGGCAGCGCTGTGCTGCAACGCCGAACTGAATATCGTTGGCAATGAAGATGTCGAGGCAGTCGGCGATCCGACCGAAATCGCGCTTCTGGTTGCCGCCGCGAAACGCAGTCTTTTCCGTCACGACTTGCTGCGTACGATGCCACGCGTTCGCGAAGAGTCTTTCGATACGCAAACGAAAGCCATGGCGACGTTTCATCGCGTCGGGTCCGGATTGAGTGTCGCGGTCAAAGGCGCGCCGGAAACTGTACTCGACTACTGCACGGAATTTCGAACAACGTCCGGCACTGCACCGATGAATGACGAAGAACGGGCCGACTGGCTGAAACTTGCCGAGTCTTATGGAGATCTCGGGCTTCGCACACTGGCCATCGCACACAGGTCGGCGCAGGACGCGTCCGAGATGCCTTATCGAGGCCTTGGTTTACTCGGCATTGTAGGGATCGAAGATCCCCCGAGGCGCGGCGTCAAAGCGGCTATCGATCGGTGTCGCGACGCCGGCATCCGGGTCGTCATGGTAACCGGTGACCATGCGGCAACGGCGCGCAACATCGCCACCGAATTGGCTCTGGTGACGCGCGAATCCGCAGCGGAATGTTTTCTGGATGCCCGCACGCAGCTGCCACCAGCCGCAATAGCGGGCGACGATGATCTTCTGCATGCAACGGTCATTTCGCGGGCGACGCCGGAGCAGAAATACGATCTGATCGAGCGCTATCAGCAACTGGGTCATGTCGTTGCAATGACCGGCGACGGCGTGAACGATGCACCGGCCCTGCGCAAAGCCGATATCGGCGTGGCCATGGGAGTGCGCGGTACCGCGGTCGCAAAAGAAGCGGCACACATGATCCTTCAGGACGATGAATTCGGCACCATCGTCGAGGCCGTGTCGCAAGGGCGGGCGATTTACGCCAATATCCGCAAATTCGTCGTCTACCTGCTGTCCTGCAATATCGGTGAGATCCTGATCGTCAGCATCGCAACCCTTGCCGGTGCGCCGCTGCCGTTGCTGCCATTGCAGATACTGTTCCTGAACCTCGTGACCGATGTCTTTCCGGCGCTGGCGTTAGGCGTGGGCCGCGGATCGGAACAATTGATGAATGCGAGGCCGAGGCCTGCCGGCGAGCCGGTCCTGACACGCACGCACTGGGTCAGGATTCTGGCCTATGGAGTGCTCATGGCAGCGACGGTATTGATCGCCATGGCTGTCGCGGTGCAAGTGCTGCAATTCGAATACGAGCAAGCGGTGACGGTGTCGTTCACGACCTTGGCACTGGCCCAGCTCTGGCATGTATTCAATATGCGCGCATCCGGCAGCAGCTTCCTGAGGAATGAAATCACAGCCAATGCCTGGATCTGGGCGGCGCTGGCCATTTGCCTGGTTCTGGTCATCGCGGCCGTCCATATACCGGGGCTACAGCTATTGCTCAGTCTCACAAGCCCTCGCGCAAGCGGCTGGCTGCTGATTATCTCGATGAGTTTCGTTCCGCTCTTGCTGGGGCCGCTGGTCAGGGGTTTGACGCCCGCACCCTGATCTATTGCAGATAACCCGTAGTTTGAAAAACGACCGTCGTGCTAATTTGAATCCAGCGCTAGTAATAAGGAGCGAATCGTGGCCGTACTCAAACAAGTAGGGTTGCCGACGGCGGCCGTTATCCTGCTTTGCGCAGGCTGCGCGACCTCTCCGGAAGAAGAAAGTCGTCGGCAGGCAATCGAAACGGAAATCGGGATGATCCTGGCCCATCCGCTTGACCCGTCCGTCTACGGCGAGACCAAGCGCTGCCTCGGCGACAACGAATACCGAAGTTATCGCAGACTGGACGACCGGCGTATGTTGTTCGAAGGGCGTAATGACAAGCTGTGGGTCAATACGCTGCGCACAAATTGCCCGGACCTGCGCCGGGACGGCGTGCTTGTCGTCCGCTCGTTCACCGCCAGGCGTATCTGCGACGGCGACAACTTCTCGGTCAGCGAGTGGTTCGATTGGCCATGGTACCGGCGCTGGCCGTGGCATTGGGGTAGCTGGAACACGGGCATGACCTGCGTCTTCGGCGAGTTCCAGCCGGTCACCGAGGACCAGGTGGCGGAAATCGACTTGCTTCTCGATTCACGCTGAGGCACGCGAAGCGCGTCGATCCCTTGCTTCAGGCCTCAGCATCGCCGCAATGCCTTCAGGAGTTTTTCTAGTGGCAACGTATTGATGACGTCGGACTTACTGATCCAGCCGCGCCGCGCCTGGCCGATACCGAAGCGCATGTAGCCGAGATCGGACGTGCGGTGTGCGTCAGTAGAGAGTACCAGTTTGACACCGACATCGCGCGCCATTTTGCAGGTTACGTCATTCAGGTCCAGGCGATCCGGATGGGCATTGATCTCGAGGCAGCAACCACGTTCCCTGGCGGCCTCCATCAGCCTCTCCAGGTCGATGTCGCAGGCTTCGCGCTCGTTAATGAGACGCCCGGTGGGATGGGCAAGAACGTTGAAATATCGATTGTCCATGGCACGCAAGACGCGTTCCGTCTGTTTCTTTCGCGTCAGGTTGAACTCGTAGTGCACGGCGCACACCGTGAAATCGAGTTTTTTCAGGACACTGTCGGGAAGGTCCAGCGACCCGTCCTCGAGGATATCGACTTCGGCGGACTTAAGGACGACGATGTCGTCGAGTTTGTCGTTCAGATTGTCAACGGCCGCGATCTGTTCCTCGAGCCGTTTCTTATCGAGGCCGTTCGCAACAGTGACGTGCTGCGAATGATCATTGATAGAGATATATTCGTAGCCGAGCTGCACAGCCGCCTCGGCCATTTCCTGCACCGTGCAGTTGCCATCCGTTGCATTGCTGTGGCAATGCAGATCACCGCGAATATCCTCGAGCAAGATGAGCCGCGGCAACCGGCCCGCTCGCGCGGCCTCCAGTTCGCCTCGGTTTTCGCGCAACTCCGGCGGCATGACAGGCAAACCGATCGCCTCGTACACCGATGTCTCGGTCGCACCGGCGATCCGCTTCTTGTTACGGAAGACTCCGTATTCGTTGATTTTCAGATTCTTCTTGATGCCGGCTTTTCTTAGCGCGATGTTGTGTGCTTTGGATCCAGTGAAATAGACCAGCGCCGCGCCGTAGCTGGTCTTGGGCACGACCCGCAGGTCCACAGTCATGCCGGAGCGCAGCCTCACTGATGCGCGGGTTTTTCCCTTCGACATCACCTCCATAACCTCGTCGTATTCGACGAAGCGGTCCATAACGTTCGAGTTCCTGCCGGCCGTCACCAGGATATCCAGGTCCCCGATCGTTTCCTGTCGCCGGCGCAGACTGCCAGCAACTATCACGTCCCCGACCCCGCGGGCCTGTTGCAGATGGTCGACCAATGGAGTCGCGATGTGCTCGGCCGCCACCAGCTTGAATCGTCGTTCTTCATTGACGTAGCGCTCGACCCGTTCCCTGATGAGTTGCTCGGTTTTCTCACCGAAGCCTTCGAGTTCGCGGATCTTCCCGCTGCGCGCAGCGCGCCTGAGGTCATCCATGCTGCGAATCTCTAGTTTCCTGTAGAGGGCTTTGACCCGTTTTGGGCCGAGCCCACGAATTTTCATCATGTCGCTGAGAGCGGCGGGTGTGCGCGATTCGACCTCCAGCAGTAACGGTAACTTGCCGTTTGCGACAATGGTCGCAATCTTTTCGGCGAGGTCGTCGCCGATATCGGGGAGCTTCGATAGATCCTCCCCCGCGTCGATCAGGTCGGCCATGGGTCTGGCATGCCCACGAATGGTTCCGGCGGCGTTTCGATAAGCGCGAACGCGAAACGGATTCGCGTCCTCGAGTTCCAGCAGGTCGGCGAGCCTGTCGAACATATCGGCTATTGCATCGTTGTGAACCGGCATCGTGGCGCTTTCGGGTGCCCGCAGTGGCATCCATTTTTGCGAGCTGGCGGTTTGCACTGGAATACGGAGAAGCACTCATTTCAAGTCATATTCCAGGCGGTTAATATCCTGCTTCAGATCGAGCAGGTTGTTTACATGGCTGATTTCGCAAGACTGCGGCAACGCATGGTAGCCGAGCAGATTTCCGCTCGAGGCGTACGCGACGAGCGGGTCTTAAGCTCCATGCAGAAGGTACAGAGAGAGCGGTTTGTGCCGGAAGAAATGCGCGAAATCGCTTATGACGACATGCCGCTGCCTATCGGATCGGGCCAGACCATCTCGCAGCCCTATATCGTGGCCTACATGGCCGAGGCGCTGGCGCTTCGCGGCGACGACAAAGTGCTCGAGATCGGCGCAGGCTCGGGTTATGCGGCCGCGGTTCTCGCCGAGATCGTTGCCGAGGTTTACACCATCGAGCGGATCAGCGAACTGGCCGAGAGCGCTGCCGCCAAGCTGCGCGAAGCGGGCTACGAGAACGTGCATGTCCTGAACGCTGACGGCACGCGAGGTTGGGCGGAGCAGGCGCCATTCGACGCCATCCTGGTGTCAGCCGGTGCGCCGATCGTTCCCGATAGCCTGAAGGACCAGCTCGCCATCGGCGGGCGTATGGTCATACCGGTGGGTGTCAATCAGCGTGCCCAGGAGCTGCTGCTGATTACGCGCCGCGCAGACGGGAAATTCGACTGCGAGGACCTGGCCGACGTCCGCTTTGTGCCACTTATCGGCGAGCACGGCTGGGAAGTGGACGGTGATAGCGTCGAGGCCGGCGTCCCCCGCGTTATCCAGACAAGGCCATCGGTAAGCCAGACTTTGCCCAGCCTGATCCTGCGCAACAGCGAGTCTTTTGAGTCACCCGACGACGCCCAACTTCAGAGTCTGCTGCAGCGTATTGGCGATTCCCGCGTTGTGCTGATCGGCGAGGCGAGTCACGGCACTTCCGAGTTCTACCGGATCAGGGCAGCCATAACCCGGCGATTGATCGAGGACAAAGGATTCCGCATCGTAGCTGCCGAGGCCGACTGGCCCGATGCGAGCCGAATCGACCACTACGTGCGCCATCGTGACACGACGCCATCCGAATGGGTTGCCTTCGCGCGCTTCCCGACCTGGATGTGGCGCAACACGGACGTGCGGGAATTCGTTGACTGGCTGCACGAGCACAACACGTCGCTAGAGATGGCCGATCGGACTGGATTCTACGGGCTGGATCTCTACAGTCTGTATAACTCGGTGCGCGCGGTGATCGATTTCCTGGATGACGTCGATCCGGCTCTCGCCGCGATCGCGCGGTGGCGCTACGGCTGCCTCAGCCCGTGGGAGGCGGACCCTGCCGCATACGGTTATGCGGCGCTGACGGGCGCGTACCGGAATTGCGAGCAGGACGTTGCCCAGATGCTCACCGAGCTCTATCGGAAACGCCAGGAATACTCGCACAAGGACGGCAGCCGGTTTCTCGATGCGTCACAGAATGCCGCGCTGGTCGCGAACGCTGAACGCTATTACCGGATCATGTACTACGGTTCGCGCGCATCGTGGAACCTGCGCGACACGCACATGTTTGAGACGCTTAAGCGGGTCATGGAAGAACACGGGGCAGGATCGAAAGCGGTAGTCTGGGCGCACAATTCGCATATCGGTGATGCCTCGGCGACCGAAATGTCGGCGCGAGGCGAATACAACATCGGCCAGCTCTGCCGAGAAGCATTTGCCGACGGTGCCTACCGAATCGGCTTTGGCACGGACCACGGTACCGTGGCGGCCGCATCGGACTGGGACGGTCCGATGGAAATCAAAGCGGTGCATCCGGCGCATGCCCAAAGCTACGAGCGGCTGTTCCACCGTACGCTGCAATCGGGATTGATCCTGCCTCTGCGGCACAACCAGAACCTCGAGCTCATCGGAGAACTCGGCCAGCCGCGGCTCGAGCGCGCGATTGGCGTGATTTACAGGCCGGAAACGGAGCTCGCCAGCCACTATTTCGAGGCCAGTCTGCCGCGCCAGTTCGATGAGTACATCTGGGTCGACGAGAGCACGGCCGTGACGCCCTTGACCACCGGTGAACTCACGGGTGTGCCCGATACTTATCCATTCGGCGTTTGAGTTTCGCCATTGAATACCATGGCGCGAGAGTCCGTGACCGATGAAGTGCGCCGCATCATGCTCGCGTTCGCCGATCGCACAGGGCTTACGTCCAGCCAACATCCGCCGCGCCGTTATCTATGGACCGATGCGCACGCCGTGTGCAACTTTCTGAGCCTGTACCGGCGAACCACAACCGACGAGTACCGGCAACTCGCACAGATGCTTATCGACCAGGTGCACAACACCCTTGGGAAACACCGCGACGACGACCCGCGCCGCGGCTGGATCAGCGGCTTGAGTGAAAAAGATGGCGAGCGACATCCCACGGCGGGTGGACTGAGAATCGGCAAGAAACTCCCCGAGCGCAGGCCTGGAGATGCCTTCGACGAGCGACTGGAATGGGACAGGGACGGGCAATATTTCCATTACCTTACGAAGTGGATGCATGCGCTGTGCCGTGCAGCAATACTGTGTGATGACCCACGGTATGGCCGCTGGGCCATGCAACTGGCGAGGGCAGCGCACGCCGGGTTTGCGGCGGAGTCATCGCATGACAGGCAAAAACGCTTTATCTGGAAAATGAGCATCGACCTCACAATGCCGCTGGTGCCTGCGTCGAGCCCGCACGATTCACTGGATGGCTACCTTACGTATAACGAGATCGCTCACTGTGCGTCGCGCCTCGGGGAGTCAGGGACCCGGACCGGGCTTGACGCCGAAATCACCGATGCGGCCGGAATGATCCGCGGGCAGCACTGGCGCACAACGGATCCTCTGGGTATCGGCGGCTTGCTGTTCGATGCCTGCCGGGCGTCGCAGCTTTCAGCTGCCGGGCAGATCCACGATCCTGCGATCGCAGGAGCGCTGCTCGGAGATATAAGGGAAAGCCTGCTCGACTACGCGAGTCTGGCGAGCCTCGGGCAAGCCGCCAGGTTCCGCCTGGCATTTCGCGAACTGGGCCTGTCAATCGGTTTGCATGCGGTGAGCAAGATGCGCGCTGTGCCGACAAACAGCTCGCGTCCACTCGACGCCGCCCTGAGAGCTGACCTCGAGGCCCTGCGCGACTATGAACCGATGGCAGGGGTCATCACCGACTTCTGGTGCAACTCCGCCAACCGGCAACGCGGCAGTTGGCGGGACCACGAAGACATCAACAGCGTCATGCTGGCAACCAGCCTGCTTCCCGATGAGTTCCTCGAAGTATGAAAATCCTGCAGTTGCGTGCGTAAATCATGGGTACAAACCCTGATACCGGACGAATCGCTGCGCATGGTAGTTTTTGTTCATGACCACTCCTACGCATGACGAAATCGTTCGATTTTTTCCGGGCATTCAGGACCAGACGGTCCTCGAAATCCAGGCAACGAATACCACGAGCGCCGACCTCGAGGCTGCATTGCTTTTGCTGCAAGGCGACGATGAGGCCTTGCTCGAATACAAGCGGCGAAAAGCCGGCCGCCTGAACCAGTTGCTTGCGATTCTCGCGGACTGGGAAGCGCTTTCAGCCAACGATGTCGATCGCTAGCCTCAATCTGCAAGCCGCCAGTATTCCCCTGGCTCACAACGAACCGGAAATTCCGCCTGGGGTCCCCGTCGAGGTGCCCCCGGTAGAATCGCCGCCCGACATTCCGCCCTCCGGGCCCGTTGAACAGCCGGAACCACAGCCGGAATTGCCGCCGGCCCCGCCGATAGAAGTGCCTCCGGCACCGTCCTGGGCCATCTGACTTCGAGCAAAGCAGCCGGTGTCGCGAAAACGCACGCAGGGTCATGCATGAAATGGTCGTGGAAATTCATTCGTGTCGCCGGCATCGACATCTACGTGCACTCGACCTTCCTGATTCTGGTCGCGTGGATCGGTCTGCACTTTTGGCAGGCGGAGGGCACATTGACAGCCGTGCTCAGCGGCATCGGTTTTATCCTTGCATTGTTTACCTGCGTCGTTCTGCACGAGCTGGGCCACTCGTTGACCGCGCGACGTTACGGCATCCTTACGCGAAGTATCACGTTGCTGCCCATCGGCGGCATCGCGGCATTGGAGCGCATGCCCGATGATCCCAGGCAGGAGATCGTCGTGGCGCTGGCGGGGCCGGCGGTCAACCTGCTGATAGCCTTCTTGCTGTGGTCCTGGATCAGCATGAGCGGTGGATTTGTGCCGCTGGAAGAGCTTTACTCGAGCGACGAATCATTTCTTGGACGCTTGGTGGCAATCAATGTAATGCTCGCCGTCTTCAACATGTTGCCAGCCTTGCCAATGGATGGCGGTCGCGTGTTGCGCGCTACGCTGGCCATGCGTATGAATGCTGCCGCCGCAACGGAAGTTGCCGCCAGGGTTGGCCAGGGACTCGCGCTCGGACTGGGTTTTCTGGGCCTTCTCTATAACCCATTCCTCATCTTCATCGCATTGTTCGTTTGGATCGGAGCTGCGGCAGAGGCTCAGCTGGCACAGATGAAGTCGGCCCTGGCCGGTATGACCGTCGGTCACGCGATGTTGACTGACTATGCAACACTCTCGCCCGACGAACCGTTGGTGCGGGCAGTCGAGCGAACGCTGGCGGGCAGCCAGAAAGATTTTCCGGTTCTGGCGGATGGTAATGTCGTCGGCGTTCTGACTCATTCCGATCTGCTCAGAGGGCTGCAGGCTCAGGGACAGCAGGCCAGTGTGGGCGACTGGATGCAGCGGCAAGTAGAATGTGCCGATGTCAACGAACCCCTACAAGACGTGCTGCAGCGCTTGGAGAATTCTCCCTGCCGGATGCTAACTGCGACCAAAGCCGGCAGCACAGTTGGAATTGTCAGTCTCGATAATTTTGTCGAGTTATTCAGGATCCAGGCTGCCATCCAGGCACGCCTGCCAGGTAGGATTCCACGATCCACTAACCGTCCTTCATGAAAAAGCACTGAGGATGCCGGTTAAGGTGTGCTCGTCGCGAATGCAGTCAAAGGGTGGAGTTGGCCCACAACCATTCCACATTCGATATGGGTATGGCTACAGGTTGGCCTAGACAGCTTGACGATGCTCAGGGAGGTCCGATCGCCGAGTCTTTTCGGCGTGGTTAAGCGCGTTGGGTCGCGCCAATTCTGTGCGGAATGCCACAGGGAGATGCTCTACATCGATTTTCGACAGACCTCGCGTAGCAAGCGATTGCCTGTTAATCGAACGCCTGGCCTCGAGCATTGCCGCAGTCACCAGAA
>JAOUGX010000139.1 GCA_029865385.1 Gammaproteobacteria bacterium | reverse complement strand
GAGGAGCGTTCTGTAAGCCTGTGAAGGTGTGTCGTGAGGCATGCTGGAGGTATCAGAAGTGCGAATGCTGACATGAGTAACGATAATGCGGGTGAAAAACCCGCACGCCGAAAACCCAAGGGTTCCTACGCAACGTTAATCGGCGTAGGGTGAGTCGGCCCCTAAGGCGAGACCGAAAGGTGTAGTCGATGGGAAACTGGTTAACATTCCAGTACTTTGTGTTACTGCGATGGAGGGACGGAGAAGGCTAGATCTACCGGGCGTTGGTTGTCCCGGGGAAAGTACGTAGGCAGAGGGCTTAGGCAAATCCGGGCTCTTAATGCTGAGATACGAGACGACCGGTCTTTGTACCGGAAAGTGGTCGATGCCATGCTTCCAGGAAAATCTTCTAAGCTTCAGGTAACACAGAACCGTACCGTAAACCGACACAGGTGGGTGAGGAGAGAATCCTAAGGCGCTTGAGAAAACTCTGGTGAAGGAACTAGGCAAATTGGTACCGTAACTTCGGGAGAAGGTACGCCCCTGCTGGTGATGAGACTTGCTCTCTAAGCTGGTGGGGGTTGCAGTGACCAGGTGGCTGCGACTGTTTATTAAAAACACAGCACTCTGCAAACACGAAAGTGGACGTATAGGGTGTGACGCCTGCCCGGTGCTGGAAGGTTAATTGATGAGGTTAGTCTTCGGACGAAGCTTTTGATCGAAGCCCCAGTAAACGGCGGCCGTAACTATAACGGTCCTAAGGTAGCGAAATTCCTTGTCGGGTAAGTTCCGACCTGCACGAATGGCGTAACGATGGCCACACTGTCTCCACCAGAGACTCAGTGAAATTGAAATCGCTGTGAAGATGCAGCGTACCCGCGGCTAGACGGAAAGACCCCGTGCACCTTTACTATAGCTTTACACTGAATTTTGAATCTGTTTGTGTAGGATAGGTGGGAGGCTTTGAAGCGTGATCGCCAGATTGCGTGGAGCCAACCTTGAAATACCACCCTGATATATTTGGAGTTCTAACCTCGGTCCATTATCTGGATCAGGGACCGTGTATGGTGGGTAGTTTGACTGGGGCGGTCTCCTCCCAAAGAGTAACGGAGGAGCGCAAAGGTACTCTCAGTACGGTCGGACATCGTACGTTGCGTGCAAAGGCATAAGAGTGCTTGACTGCGAGACAGACACGTCGAGCAGGGGCGAAAGCCGGTCTTAGTGATCCGGTGGTTCTGTATGGAAGGGCCATCGCTCAACGGATAAAAGGTACGCCGGGGATAACAGGCTGATTCCTCCCAAGAGTCCACATCGACGGAGGAGTTTGGCACCTCGATGTCGGCTCATCACATCCTGGGGCTGTAGCAGGTCCCAAGGGTATGGCTGTTCGCCATTTAAAGTGGTACGCGAGCTGGGTTTAGAACGTCGTGAGACAGTTCGGTCCCTATCTGCCGTGGGCGTTGGAAATTTGAGAAGAGCTGCTCCTAGTACGAGAGGACCGGAGTGGACGTATCTCTGGTGTTCCGGTTGTCACGCCAGTGGCATTGCCGGGTAGCTATATACGGACGGGATAACCGCTGAAAGCATCTAAGCGGGAAGCCCCCTTCAAGATTAGATTTCCCTGGACCCTTGAGGTCCCTGAAGAGCCCTCGAAGACTACGAGGTTGATAGGCTGGGTGTGGAAGCGTAGTAATGCGTGAAGCTAACCAGTACTAATTGCTCGTGCGGCTTGGCCATATAACACTAAAGCACTTGTGTGTTATTGCGACTTGTAATGCGACACTTGAACATCAGAAGTTTTCCAGATTGTGTTTATTTGTAGAAGAAAGGGGCCGGATACATTTTCCGGTCGCCGGAAAAATGTATCCGGCCCCCTTTTTCCTTGACCGGTTTGCCTGGCGGCAATAGCGAGCGGGAACCACCCGATCCCATTTCGAACTCGGAAGTGAAAACGCTCAGCGCCGATGGTAGTGTGGGGTCTCCCCATGTGAGAGTAGGACATCGCCAGGCTTTTATACTGAAAGCCCCGATCCGCAAGGATCGGGGCTTTCTTATTTGGGCGCGCCAGAAATCAGCTGGTCTCGGCCTGTCCCGCGCAGCCGGGCTGTTTTCCGTTATTCTTCTCGACGGGAGTGCTGTCGATGCTGCGTAAACCAAGAAAATTCCTGATCTTTGCCAAGCCGGCAATTGGCGATATTTTGTTGGCTACTCCACTCATGCGGAGTATTCGAAGCGCGGAGCCAGATGCGGTAATCGATGTCATGTGCTATCCGGGACAGGAGGGCATCCTCGAAGGCAACCCGGATATCGACCATGTCGTCCCGATCAAGCAGAAACCGTCAGCGCGCGAACTCCTCCAATTGCTTCGCCGAATGTTCAGAAAATATGATGTCGCTATCACTAATGCGGCCGACGACCGCGTGCATCTGTACCTGCTGTTCTTTGGCAAAGAAAGGATTTCGGTAACGTTGAAAGGTGGCCCCGCATGGAAGCGCTGGATAGTCGCCGGATCTGTTCAGGACGATCCCGAAAGTCTGCACGCGCTGCTGCGGAATAATAATCTTGGGAATATCCTGGGCTTCGATAGCAATTACGAGATTCGACTTCCGGAAGCAAAGGATAGCCGGATCGAGCGCCCGGTCCTGCCTGGCGCAGCCGGGCACGACGACGCTTACGCCGTAATACATCCTGATGCGCGACTTCCCTACAAGCGCTGGACGCAAGATGGCTGGCTGGATGTCATGCAGTACCTGGATACCTGCGGGCTGAAAACATATATCACCGGCGGAAATTCAAGTACGGAATTGGAATACGTTCGGGGTCTGATGCAGCAGGTGCCGAAATCTGTGCTCAGCCTTGCCGGACAACTGCGATTTGCCGAAGTTGGTGATCTGATTCGGAAGTGCCGTATTTTCATCGGCATCGACACAGTGAACTCACACTTGGCCGCTGCCACCGGAGCACCGACGATCGCGCTGTTCGGGCCAGAGAGTCCGGTTCGCTGGGGCCCGTGGCCGAAAAACTACGCTGTCGATCGCTCGCCATGGCAGAGCACCGGCACGCAGCGTGTCAATAACGTATTGATAATACAAACAAAAAATCAATGCGCAGAGTGCGGTCAGGGAGATTGTCGGCGCAGGCACCATCGCGGTATCGACTGCCCGTTGATGACCGGCATATCCAGCGAACAGGTTATTCGCGGTATCCGGGAAATGCTGCAATAGCCGCCTATGTGCTGCGGGGTGGCGTTAGGACTTCCACGAATTACCCGTTGTTCCAAATGAATGGCACGCCCTTTTCAGTAACTTCACAGGCGGCCAAATTGCAAAGTCCGGTGGAGTTCCGCGACCTGGCAATGAGTTTCGAATGCAATCTTGGCGAAATCAGCTTCAGCCGCAATGCGATTATTGACGATTTGCTAGCGCCAAGGTCAGTGGCACGTTAGCCAGGCCGGTCCATGCACAGTAGGACCAGGTTAATTATTTTCTTACAAAAGTAATTGACAATAGCTTGGTCTGATCGAATTGCAGAACAGCTGCGTTCTGGCCCGAGGCACGATCGTAGGTCCATATATGCAGTTCGGTAGTGCCTACGACCCGGTTTCCGGCGCGTACGTCCTGGAACTCGATGGCAGTCGATGACGGTTTGCCGCAATAATTCTCTACCTCGGCAGAAGTCATCCCTACGGTCACTATCTTGCCGCCGCAACGCAATGTGTCAGTCGACGCGGCTGCGGTCGCAAAAACGAGCAGTAGCGCTGCCGGGAGAAAAGTCCTGTTCATCGATAATCTCCTGCAAACCCTGACTCGCCTATGCCGAGGATGCCCGAGTGCGGCGACAATCCGAAAAATATGGAATTGACTCGTTTCGGATTCGATCTGTGGCACAGGGCCCGCATGCAACCATGCGCCATGCTGTCAGGAAGCGCATTTCGGAAAACGAGCATTGTCGAATGCGGAATGTAGCCGTATCGTCGGGTCCATGACAAGCACCAATCCGCCAACCAGCCGCAGGACCGTAATCCTGTTTCTGTTGGTCACGGCGTTTGTTGTGGTCCTGACCTATGTTATACATCTGTCCACGGTTCAGCGAGATCATTTCACAAAACGCGGCGGCAAGCTGGTGGAGATCGAGCAATCGCCGGTCGAGCTACGTGACGATGGATCGGTGCTTGCCGATACACTACTGTTGTCATCGGGTGGTCTCCGGATTCGTTTACGCACGCTGCTTCCGCCTGAGGTGGCGAACGGCCGAATACCGGTCGTGCTTCTGATCGGCGGTCACCGGACCGGCAGGTACGCCGTCGATCTCGTCGACGATCCTCGGGGTATCGCATATGTCGCAATAGACTACCCGTACGAAGGCGAGCATTCGCTGTCCGGCGCGCTGCAAATCCTGGGCGCCGTGCCGGACATTCAGGAGGTGTTTCTGGACACACCTCCGGCGCTGACGCTCGCAATGGATTGGCTTTCCGGACAGCCCTGGTTCGATGCAAACCGGGCAGAAATCGCCGGAGTCAGCCTGGGCGTTCCGTTTGCTGCTGTAGCCGGTGGACTCGACACGCGCTTTAGCCGTGTATGGTTGATTCACGGCGCCGTCGAAAACCACGAATGGGTGATGCATGCTTCGCGGGATCGCATACGCAATCGAGTTCTGCGAAGCCTGGCGGTGCGGGGCACCCTGCTTCTGGCATATGGGAATTCCTTCCAGACGGCTGACTGGCTGCGGGAAATCGCGCCCAGACCGGTGATTCTGATAGCGGCCAGGAACGATGACCGGGTGCCGGCATCATCGATCGACGCGATCGTCGAAGTGTCGAAGAGCGATCACATCCGGCTCGTGTGGACGGAAGGATTGCACATCGATCCAGACCGTGATTTCGAACTGCAACAATTGATCAGGATCGTCGCCGACGAGATCAATATACGCGGTTATAACGGCAGGCCTGCGGTCATTCAGTAGTCATAGGAATTGCGAGACAGGCGCATGACCCTCACCGGTTGACGCCCGGTAGCGGATTCGGCGACCATGCTCGGCCACTCTCGGCGAAACGACCGACGCGCATGATAAAATTGCTCAAAGAACCTTTGTTGCACTTTCTCGTGCTTGGTTCACTGATTTTTGCTGCAAATCACTGGATCAATGGTGCGAGTGACAATAACAGCATCGTAGTGTCACTCGGTCAACAGGAAAACCTCGCGAATACCTTCGAACGTACCTGGAAACGACCGCCCAGCGAAGCAGAATCAAACGCGTTGTTAGATGATTTCATTCGGCAGGAAATTGCGTACCGGGAAAGCCAGGCCATGCAGCTCGATCGGGATGACATCGTTATACGCCGCCGTCTGCGCCAAAAGCTGGAAATGCTGGCTGAGGACGTAGCGTCGCTGTCACCGCCGACCGAGGAGGAACAGCGAGCCTATTTTGCGGCCAATGCCGAAGATTTCCGGCAGCC
The DNA here is from genome assembly GCA_029865385.1 of Gammaproteobacteria bacterium. Taxonomy (GTDB): domain Bacteria; phylum Pseudomonadota; class Gammaproteobacteria; order Steroidobacterales; family Woeseiaceae; genus JAKEGN01. The sequence continues at coordinate 1,491 of JAOUGX010000139.1, read as the reverse complement.
GGCAATGCTCTCGATTCATCAGATCTATTTCAATGACGAAAAAGATGCACCCGGTTTTCAGAAAGCGGCAATCGATTTACTGCAGCAATTGCAGAGCGATGATTTGCACGTAAATCTCGAGTCGGCGGGCGATGCATCGCTTGTTCCACGCGATCTCAACAATGTTCGCGAAAACGAACTCGATTCGATGTTCGGCAGCGGATTCGCGGGATCGTTGCAGAGCATACCGTCAGGCAGCTGGGGTGGACCCGTGGCGTCCGCTTTCGGTTTGCACCTGGTGCGCGTCAATAGCCGGGAGGAAAGTCGATTGCCGGTATTCGAAGCCGTTTCCAAGTACGTTCTGCGGGAAATGCTGGTAATGCGACGCCAGGAAGCGATTGACGGACTTTATGCGCGCCTGTCGGAGCGCTACAAAATTTCGATCGAAGCACCGCCTGAGATTCTGCCCCCGCCATCGGAATGAGTAGTTCGTATCGCACCGTTTGGCTCTCGCTGCTGTTATTCAGTTCGATCGCTGTGGCACATGAAGTGCGTCCGGCGTTTCTCCGCATAAGTTACGCGGCAGATTCCCTGGCTCCGGATCATTTTGAAGTCACCTGGCGGGTGCCGATCGGCAGCGCAATCGAGTTGACTATTTACGTTCAGTTGCCGGAACATTGCACCACGCGCGGCGACCCGCTCGTCTGGAATGACAGCGGCGTGCGTGTCGCAAAATGGATCAGTTATTGCCCCGGAGGGCTTCAGGGGCACGAGATCGGGATTGGCGATCTGGCGGCGTCCGTGACGGATGTCCTTGCGCGCTATGAACGTGCAAATAATACCGCGCAGGTCGTTCGCCTTACGCCGACATCACCGACTTTCACCGTCACGGAATCGGAATCCCGGATTCAGGTTGCCACAACATACGCAGGGCTTGGCATCGAACACATCCTGCTCGGTGTCGATCACCTGCTTTTCGTACTTGCGCTGCTTATGATCGTCTCGGGCTGGAAAAAGCTGGTTGCGACGATCACGTCGTTTACGGTGGCTCACAGTGTGACTCTCGCCGCGTCAACGCTCGGGTTGGTCAACGTTCCGTCTGCGCCTGTAGAGGCGGTGATCGCATTGAGTATCCTTTTCGTCGCAATGGAGATCGTGCACTGGCGACAGGGGCGAGCGGGACTGACGCGCCGGTTTCCTTGGATAGTCGCCTTTGTTTTCGGCCTGTTGCACGGCTTCGGATTTGCCAGTGCTTTGTCGGGTATTGGTTTACCCGGGCATGCGATACCGATTGCTTTGTTGTTCTTCAATATGGGCGTCGAAATCGGCCAGCTGGTATTTATTGCGGCAGTTTTCGCGGGCTTGTATTTCATCAAACAGATTCGGTGGCCGGAGTGGGCATGGCGCATACCAGTCTATGGAATCGGATCGCTTGCTGCTTTTTGGACGATTGAACGGATCTCGGCGTTCGCATTCTCACGGCGCGTCGGTCACAGGCCGGACCGGGCTTTC
>JAOUGX010000040.1 GCA_029865385.1 Gammaproteobacteria bacterium | reverse complement strand
CAACAAGGGCCGTCGCGCACTGAACCTGCTGGAGCACAAACGTTTTCGTGCAGCGTACGACTTCATGATGCTGCGTGCCGAGGTTGGCGATTTCGATCGCGAGCTCGCCGACTTCTGGACCGAAGTACAGAATCAGAATGCAGAGCAGCGGCTCGCTAGTTTCGAGATTTCGGCGAAAGGACAGCCCGGCAAACGCCGGCGCAAGCCGCGGCGGCGCGGCTCCAGGAAGAAGGACAGATGAACGTTCCCCGGCCACACTGGCGGCCAGCGTACGTAGGTATCGGTAGCAACCTGGACGATCCGCGCCAGCAGGTGGCGAATGCGATCAGTGCGCTTGGCAGCTTGCGTGGCAGCCGGCTGATCCGCGCGTCTCGCCTGTATCGCTCGCCGCCAATGGACGGAACCGATCAGCCGGACTACATCAACGCAGTCGCCGCATTGCTGACACAACGCGAAGTGCCTGAGTTCCTGCACGAGCTGCAGTCGATTGAACGGACTCAGGGGCGCAAGCGCACGGCAACTCGCTGGGCCGCGCGAACGCTGGATCTCGATCTGCTGGTGTTCGGTGATCGGCAAATCTGCAATGATGAGCTGACCGTTCCACATCCGGGCATCGCGAAACGCAGTTTCGTGCTGCATCCGCTTTGTGAAATTGCGCCGACGCTGCGCGTTCCGGGCATGGCAACAGTGCAGCAACTGTGTGGGATGCTGCGCGAGAACGAAACCGTACTGTCAGTTTTGGACGATCAGAAAGACCATTCGTAATGGGCATAACGAACAGCAACGACCTCAAACGGACGCCGCGCTTCATTGTCGTTGAAGGGCCCATTGGTGTCGGCAAAACCAGCCTTGCACGCCGGCTGGCAACAAGCCTTTCCGGTGAAGTGGTGCTGGAGCAGGTAGACGAAAATCCGTTTCTGGAGCGCTTCTATCGCTCCGGGCGCAATGCCGCGCTGCCCGCCCAGCTTTTCTTCCTGTTTCAGCGCGCCCGCCAGATCGAGGAATTGCGGCAATCGGATTTGTTTGCCACGGTGCGCGTGGCCGATTTTCACCTGGCCAAGGACCGGCTGTTCGCGGAATTGAACCTCGATCGGCAGGAGCTGGAGCTGTACGACAAGATCAGCGCGAATCTCGATGTTGAGCCACCGGTACCGGATCTTGTCGTTTACCTGCAGGCATCGGTGGATGCGCTGCTCGGCAGGATCGCACGGCGCGGCATTCCCTACGAGCGCATGATCGATCGTCGTTATCTCGAACGATTGACCGAAGCCTATGCGCGCTATTTTCACCACTACGACGAAGGCCCGTTGCTGATCGTGAACGCAAGCTCCATTGACCCGATTCACAATGAAGCAGACTACGACGCACTGTTGCAGCAAATTCTCACAACGCGCGGCCGGTCCTTTTTCAATCCGGCGGCCGAGATTTCCCTGGCCTGATTGTTGTATTGTCTGCCTCCCACTGACACGAGATAAAAATGTATACGCAGCTCGAACAACGGGGCATGTCGGAACCGCCGATCAACGTCGCCACCCTGCGCAACATGAAAGAAGAGGGTGTCGCGATCGCATGCCTTACCGCCTACGACGCGAGTTTCGCGCAGCTCGTCGACCTTGCCGGTGTCGACCTGGTACTGGTCGGGGATTCGCTCGGCATGGTTATCCAGGGCCACGACACTACGGTGCCCGTCACGGTCGACGACGTCATCTATCACACGCGCAGCGTTGCGCGCGGCCTACGGCATGCTTTCCTTGTCTCGGACATGCCGTTCATGAGTTACACCGATCCGTCGCAGGCATTGGACAACGCCGTCAGGCTGATGCAGGAGGGCGGCGCCATGATGATCAAGCTGGAGGGCGGTGCCGACCAGGTAGAGATCGTGAAGTACCTGGCGCGGCACGATATCCCGGTGTGCGCGCACCTCGGTCTGAAGCCGCAGTCGGTGCATAAAATCGGCGGTTTCAAGGTGCAGGGACGCGATCCCAAGCACGCGGCGCGGATGATCGAGGCAGCTAAACAATTGCAGGATGTCGGCGCCGATATCGTGTTGCTCGAATGCGTTCCCAATGAGCTCGGCGAAGCGGTGACCAAAGCGCTGGCCGTGCCGGTTATTGGTATTGGTGCGGGCCCGGCCGTCGATGGCCAGATACTTGTCCTGTATGACATCCTCGGCATCACCCTGGGACGAACACCACGGTTTGTGCGAAATTTCATGACAGGGCATGATGCGCCGCTGGATGCCGTTCGCGAATACGTCAAGGCAGTCCGGGACAGGCAGTATCCCGCCCCGGAACACTGCTTCTCCTGAGACAGTCTTTCCTTAACCCTTTTCCGGAATATTTCGAGTGAAAATAGTCAGTACTGCAGAGGCGCTGCGGGAGCAGCTTGGCGAGTGGCGCAGGGCGGGCGATCACATTGCGCTGGTGCCGACGATGGGCAACCTGCACGACGGTCACCTGAGCCTGGTCCGCATCGCCAGGGAACACGCAGAACGGGTCATCATCTCGGTGTTCGTGAACCCTACCCAGTTTGGCGAGGACGAGGATTTCGAGAAATATCCACGCACGCTGGAACGCGACAAGCTGAAGTTGAAGAAAGTCAGTGTGGACCTGTTATTCGTTCCGGAAGTTGCCACCATGTACCCATTCGGCATCGACAAGGCAACCACCGTTACGGTGCCGGCGCTGAACCAGGAACTGTGCGGCTCGTTCCGCCCGGGACACTTCGATGGCGTGGCCACGGTTGTCAGCCGGCTGTTCGGGCTGGTGCAGCCGGATGTTGCCGTGTTCGGACAGAAGGATTACCAGCAGCTGCTGGTCATTCGCCGCCTCGCCGAAGACCTGAACCTTGCAGTAAAGATCATTGCCGGTCCGACGCTTCGCGACGAGGACGGGCTCGCCATGAGTTCGCGCAACCAGTACCTGACAGACGAAGAACGAAAGATTGCTCCCGAGCTGTATCGCGTACTGGAAAAAACGGCCGAAGCGCTGCACACGGGCAATCGGGATTATGCGGCGCTCGAGAAATCCGCTGTCGAGCAACTGACGTCGTCAGGATTCAAGCCCGAATACCTGAGTATTCGTCGCGCCGAGAACCTCGACGCGCCGGATCGTGACGAGGATCACCTGGTCATTCTGGTAGCGGCTCACCTCGGTGAGGCGCGTCTGATCGATAACCTGCTGGTTGAGATTTGACCTGGCTGCCTGACGACGGGCTTCAGGTCGATACGGAATCGCGGCCGGCGTTTTTTGCCCTGTAAAGCGCATCGTCTGCGGCACGCAGCAGGGATTCGTAATTGCCTTTGTCCGCGAGTTGCGCGACGCCCAGCGAGATCTTCACCGGAATCTGGATTAATGAATCGCTGCTCGATCCGGTGCTGCCGGACACCGAACTCCGCACACGGTCGGCAATCGCCAGCGCTTCCTTCTCCTTGACGCCGGGCAACAGCACCGAGAATTCATCGCCACCGTATCGGACCAGCAGATCGTGCGGCCGAAACTGCTTCTGCAGAACGTGTGCAACAGCTGACAAGGCACGATCGCCGGCGACGTGACCAAATTTATCGTTGAATGACTTGAATTGGTCGACGTCGATCATGATCAGCGATACCGGCAACTCAGCCTCAACACAGCGCGCAATTTCACGAGGAAATGCTTCCTCCATCGCATGCCGGTTGCTCAGCCCGGTCAGGGCATCGGTTTTCGCGTGGCGTTCGAATTTTCGCAGGTCGCCGAAACTTTCGGCAATGAAATTGTTGTGGCTCCGCACCCGCTCGGACAGAACGATCAGGAGGTTCTTCGAGAACTCGTGCGACGCATTCACCATCTCCCACAAAATAGTCTGGTGTATTGCGAGCAAGTGAGTCTGTTCCGCCGCCAGGACGTAGGCTGACGGGTCGCGGTCCTCGATTATCGACATTTCGCCGACGCAGGCACCGACATCGATAGTGGCGAGGATCGGAGCGTCCGGCGAACCGACATGGACGTTCAACTGTCCTGACAACAGCAGGAATACGTACTCGTTCTTGACACCGGGCGAAAGCAGCAACTCGCCGGGACTGATATCACGCCGTTCGCAACGCTGCAGCAGGTCCTGCACATGATCCGGGTTTACGCCATGAAACAACTCCAGCCCCGATAGCAGAGAGCGCTTGTAATCCGAGTTGATGGCGAGTGCGTGTGATGACACCGGGTTCCCTTTCTTTTCGCTTTTTCTGCTAATTCCGACAGCTTGGGTGACGGCCGAAGCCGGATTGCCGGACCGCGTGCGAAAAATGCCGAAAACTTTGTGAAGTGCATCACAATAAGACCGCGTATTGCGTCAACATTCGTTGATTGCGTTCTCAGTTTGTCAATCCTGTTTGCCCGTACCTGACAACTCTTCGCGAGAAGCGTCGAACAATGCACGGTCTTCCGGGGTCGGGGCCGGAAAGCGGAAGGTGGCGGACTCCAGCGCGCCAACAACGATCTCCGAAACGCGTGCGCGCATATACGACTTGCTGTCGGCCGGTATGGCATACCAGGGAGCCCAGGGTCTCGAGGTCGCGTTCAATGCCGCCTGATATGCATGCATGTACTGGTCCCAGTAACGCCGTTCCGTCACGTCGTCAGGATTGAACTTCCAGTTTTTCGTGGATACGTCGAGGCGGCTCAGGAATCGGCGGCGCTGCTCGTCGCGCGAAAGGTTCAGCCAGAACTTGAGAATTATCATGCCGTTGCGGGCCAGGTGTTTTTCCTGGTCGCAGATGGATTCGTAGCGATGCTCCCAGATCTTTTCGAAATCGACCGTTTCGGGAAGCTGTTGCGAGTCGAGGATTCTCGGACGCACCCTGACGACCAGAACCTCTTCGTACTGGCTCCGGTTGAAGATACCGATGCGGCCGCGTTCCGGCAGGCAGCGTGTCGTGCGCCACAGAAAATCGTGATCGAGCTCTTCGCTGGAAGGCCTCTTGAAATTGAACACCTGGCATCCGGCCGGATTGATACCCTGCATGACGGCGCGAATCGTGCTGTCTTTTCCGGCGGCATCCATTCCCTGGAAAATAAGCAATACCGAATGTCGATTGCCGGCAAGCAGCGTCTTTTGCAGATCGTCCAGTTTTTTTGCAGCCATCGCGAGCCGTCTTTTATTGGACGCTTTGTCGACTTTCGGTGGTGTCGTTTTCGCTTCGCTAACCTGAAACGTATTGTCGAACGGGACGAGGTACTCGTTTGCCGGAGGTTTAAAGATCATCGTATCTTCCTGTCGGTCGTTATGCTGCCAGCTCATGCTGCGAAAGCGCCCACTGTACATGTTCCCGTACGATTTCCGAGCCGTGATTTCGTTTTTCCTGCAATGCATTGATCACCTCTGCAGAACTTTCTGCATTGCCGAGTGCGACAGCAATATTGCGCAGCCAGCGTTCGTAGCCGATTCGCCGGATCGCGCTTCCCTCGGTATTCTTCATCCAGATTTCCTCACTCCAGCTGAAAAGCTCCGTCAGTTGCACATCGTCGAGGCCATGTCGCGGCCGGAAATCGGCTTCGGCCGTCGCTTGTGCAAACTTGTTCCACGGGCAGAACAGCTGGCAGTCGTCACAGCCGTAGATGCGGTTGCCCATGGGCTTGCGAAATTCTTCGGGGATGCTGCCGTGCAATTCGATCGTCAGGTAGGAAATGCAGCGGCGAGCATCTAGTTGATAGGGCCCGACGATCGCCCTGGTCGGGCAAACGTCCAGGCACGCACGGCAACTGCCGCAATGCGATTCCTCTGCAGAGTCTGCAGGCAAGGGAATGTCCGTGTACAGTTCTCCGAGGAAAAACCACGAGCCGGCATCGCGATTGATAAGGTTAGTGTGCTTGCCTATCCAGCCGAGGCCGGCTTTTTCCGCCAGCGGTTTCTCCAGCACAGGTGCGCTGTCGACAAACACTCGGTGTCCGTGCGGTCCGATTTCTCGCTCGATTCGATTCGCGAGTGCCTGCAGGCGGCTTCGCAATACTTTGTGATAATCGCGACCCAGCGCGTAACGTGAAACGTAAGCCTTGCTCGGATGGTCGAGCAAGGCGGCCGACTCTCCAGCGTCGTCCGGCCAGTAATCCATTCGGGCGGTGACTACGCTGACGGTGCCAGGCACCAGTAACTCCGGCCGGGTGCGGCGCGTCCCGTGACGTTCCATGTAAACCATTTCGCCGTGATACCTGAGGCGCAACCAGTCGCCGAGCCGCGATTCTGCGGTTCGCAAATCGATATCGCTGATGCCGATCTGCTGAAAGCCAAGTTCGCTTCCCCAGCTGCGGATTCGTTTTACCAGATCCGCCTGATCGACTGCCTGTGTTGTGCCGCTCATGGGCAAACCTGTTTAACTCGCTTCTGTGAGTATAATTGCCCCGACCATCGAGGCAGCGCTTTGAATTTACCCGTCGAAATTTACTCTGTCGAAAGTGTTCGTCGAATCGACGATGCGGCGATCAATCAGGCCGGTATCGGCGGTTACGAACTGATGACCCGGGCCGCGCAGGCGGCATTGGACGCGGCGCGGAGAAAATTTCCCGAAGCGAAGCGCTGGCAGATCGTTTGCGGCCCGGGAAACAACGGTGGCGATGGATACGTGCTGGCAAGGCTGGCTGCGCAAAAAGGCATCGCCGTGTCGGTGCTTGCCGCGACTCCGCCGGACGCGTTGTCCGGTGATGCAAAAACAGCATTCCTTGATCTGGCGGCACAAGGCGGCGTGGTCGGCGAATGGCAGGGCGAGCTGGACGATGAGGCGCATTTGCTGGTCGATGCGCTGCTCGGGAGCGGCCTGCAACGCGATCTCGACGGCAAATTCGCCAAAATTGTCGAGGCAATCAACGTGCACCTTGGCGGCGTCATGTCGCTCGATATTCCCACTGGCCTGAACGGCAACTCGGGCCAGATTATGGGCACGGCCGTCGTTGCGGATCTGACCGTGACTTTCGTCGGGCTGAAGGCCGGGCTTTTCATCGGCTCGGCTGCCCGCTGCGTCGGCGAGATTGCATTTGCCGGGCTGGGAATACCGGCGGACTGCCGCGACGGAATTCCGGTGCAAATGCGCAGGATCGACGACACGGTTCTGCAGCTTGCGTTGCCGCCGCGACAGGCGGATGCGCACAAGGGCGATTTCGGGCACCTGCTGCTGATCGGCGGCGGGCCCGGCATGCCCGGCGCTGTCCGGCTCGCAGGGGCGGCTGCCTTGAGAAGCGGTGCGGGGCGGGTCACGGTCGCAACGCACCCGGGCAATGTCGTCCCGGTTGCCGCGGATTGTCCCGAACTGATGTTCCGCGCTGTCGCGGAAGCCGCAGACTTGGCGGACATCCTGTCGCGCGTGGACACCATTGCCATCGGTCCCGGACTGGGTACCGGCGAATGGGCGCGGCAGTTGCTCGATGTGGCATTGGATGCCGGTTTGCCGCTGGTTCTCGACGCCGACGCGCTGAACCTGCTGCCGACCCAGGCGAAGCGCGCGAAAGGCTGGATCCTGACGCCGCATCCCGGTGAGGCAGCCCGGCTTCTCGATTCGCGGCCTGCCGCCATTCAAAAGGATCGGCCGAAAGCGCTTGCCGACCTGAAGGAAAGGTACGGTGGGACGATCGTGCTGAAAGGGGCAGGCACGCTCGTTTCCGCAGAGAACGGCCCGTGCTGGTTGTGCACGGCCGGCAACCCGGGCATGGCAGCGCCCGGCATGGGCGACGTGCTGACCGGAATCATTGCCGGGCTCGTTGCACAGGGACTGGCAGCGGAGCTGGCGGCGGTCTGCGGGGTGCTTGCGCATGCGCACGCGGGCGATGTTGCCGCGAAGGCCGGGCAGCGCGGATTGATGGCGTCGGACCTGCTGCCGGAACTGCGGACCTTGCTGAATCCATGACGCTGGACTTGCGGCTCGAGGGTGAAGCGGCGACACAGGCGCTGGCCGCTGCAATCGCCGATCTGTTGCCCGCCGATACCGCTGGCTGGAGCGTCTTGCTGCAGGGCGAGCTGGGCGCCGGGAAGTCGACCCTGGCCCGTGCCTTGCTCCGCCGGCTCGGCCACCAGGGCCCGATCCCAAGCCCGACTTATACGCTGGTCGAGCCCTACCAGCTTGCCGGCAGAATTATATATCACGTTGATTTATATAGAATTTCAGACCCGGATGAGCTGCAATACCTGGGCTGGTCGGATTGGCAGGACGGGCTGTTGCTGGTCGAGTGGCCGGAGCGTGCCGGAACCCTGCTGGAACGCTGCGACTTGCGCATTTTGCTCGAGTACGCGCGCGACGGCCGGCGCGCGAGGATTTCTGCCGGCAGTGCACGGGGGGCCACGCTGCTCGGGGATTTGAACCCGGTCTCAGATCGGCATTAAAAAGCCGCTCTATCTCTATAATTTTTCACCGGAATATTGGCTTTTCCAGCCAGAATCGTATACTCATCCAACATAATCCTCCAACGCTGGTTCAAACACGGAATGACCTCCCTGGCACGCCTGATCCTCGCCCTTGCGCTGACGATGTCTGCAGCGATCGCGCAGGCGGCGACCACGGTTGAGGATATCCGCATCTGGTTCGAGGACGGCCGCACGCGGCTGGTACTGGACCTGAACCGCCCCGTCGAACACAACATCTTCACCCTGCGCGGCCCCGACCGGCTCGTGCTGGACCTTAAAGACAGTCGTTTGGCGGAGTCGGCAGCGCGTTTACCCGAGGGCATCGGATCCATTGAATCGATTCGTACCGGTGTGCGGGCCAACGGGCAGTTGCGCGTCGTACTCGATCTCAACGAGGAAGTGCGTTCGCGCAGTTTTACGGCCGCACCGAATGGCCAATATGGCAATCGACTGGTCATCGACCTGCATCCGCAAGGCGGATTACGGCCGGTAAAACGAGCATCCGAAGGAATCGTTCGTGGTCGCGATATCGTCATCGCGGTGGATGCAGGTCACGGCGGCCACGATCCGGGCGCAATCGGCCCGACCCGCACACGTGAAAAGGATGTCGCACTGTCTGTCGCACGGCAGCTTGCAAAACGAATCGACGGCGAACCGGGAATGAAAGCGATTCTGGTGAGGAACGGCGATTACTACGTGGATCATCGCGAGCGCATGGAAATCGCGCGGCGCAGCAAGGCAGATCTGTTTGTGTCCGTGCATGCCGATGCTGTAACGGATCGGCGCGCAAGAGGCTCGTCTGTTTACGTGCTCTCACTGAAGGGCGCCAGTGACGAGGCGGCAAAACTACTTGCGCAACGCGAGAACGCGTCCGATATGGTGGGTGGCGTTTCGCTCGCTGACAAGGACGCAGTGCTTGCCTCGGTGTTGCTTGATCTGTCACAAAATGCTGCCTTGAGCGCCAGCCTGGATGTTGGCGATGAGGTCATAAACGAGCTGTCCCGAATTGGGCCGGTGCACAGGCGAACCGTTCAGCAGGCCGGATTCCTGGTGCTGAAGTCTCCGGACATTCCGTCGATCCTGGTCGAGACGGCATTTATCTCGAATCCGAGTGAAGAGAAGAACCTCAAGAGCAGCGCACATCAGGACAAACTTGCTGCAGCAATTCTTGCCGGGGTGCGCGACTACTTCCACAAGAACCCGCCACAGGATACGCAGCTCGCACTGAGCATGCGGCGTGAAACTGCACAACCGATTCAACACGTGATTACCAGCGGCGACACGCTGTCGCAGATTGCGCAGCGCTACAACGTCAGCACCGCGGAAATCAGGTCCGCCAACAAATTGTCCAGTGACAAGGTGCGCGTTGGCCAGACGCTTAGGATCCCCGTTTACGCCGGAACCTGAGCAATTCGCGGCCCGTCCCGGCGGCCGCGAAGCACTACGCATCTCCTTCAAGGTTTGCAAAGCAGGGCGCATTTGAAAGAATGCGTGATTCGTTTCTGCGGATTCGTATATGCCCATCCGGCTGCTTCCCGGCCATCTCGTCAATCAAATCGCTGCGGGCGAGGTTGTCGAGCGCCCGGCGTCGGTGGTCAAGGAGCTGGTGGAAAACAGTCTCGATGCAGGTGCCACCAGCGTCTCCATCGATATTCTTGCCGGTGGCAGCAAACTTATCCGGGTACGCGACGACGGTGGCGGAATTCCGCGTGACGAACTCGCTCTTGCCGTGTCGAGACACGCTACCAGCAAGATTGCCAGCCTGGACGACCTGGAGTGCATTGCGTCACTCGGGTTTCGCGGCGAAGCCTTGCCCAGCATCGCGTCGGTATCGATGCTGAAACTGCAATCGGCACAGAATGGCAATGCGTGGCAGATCGATGCCGACAACGGCGTCATTTCCGAACCCAAACCGGCAGCCCATCCGCGCGGCACGACTGTCGAGGTTCACGATCTCTTTTACAACACACCGGCCCGGAGAAAATTTCTTCGGGCCGAGAGAACCGAATTCGACCATATCGACAAATGGGTTCGGCGGCTGGCGCTGGCCCGTCCGGACGTTGCTTTCAGCATGACGCACAATCGTCGTGTGGTATTGCAATTGGCGGCCGCGCGGGACGATGCAGGACGCCTCGCACGCATAGGCCAATTGTGCGGTGAGACTTTTTCCAACCAGGCGATAGCGGTTACTCGCGAGGACGAAGGTGTCGCTTTGACCGGCTGGCTTGGATTGCCGACCTTCAATCGCAGCCAGCCGGATTTGCAATTCTGGTTCGTCAATGGCCGCAGTATTTCAGATCGCACGCTGTCGCATGCCGTACGGCACGCGTACCGTGACGTACTTTTTCACGGAAGATTTCCAGCCTACGTTCTGTACCTGACGCTCGATCCCGCAACGGTCGATGCGAATGCGCATCCGGCGAAACATGAAGTGCGTTTCCGGGACGGACGTCGCGTGCATGGCATTGTGTCGCAGTCGGTGGAACGGGCACTGAAAGATACCCGGCCCGGCGGGCATGCGGCGGCGGCTCCGGCCGTACTCCCTGGAAGTACCGGTTCGAGGCAATGGTCCATGCCGTTGTCAGGGCATGGCACGCATTCCGGCTCGGCAGTGCGCGAGGCACTCGGTGGCTACGCAACGCTCGCGGCTGCAGCGGATGCCCGTCAGCAAGGGGACTTGCAAAGTGCTGATGCGCCGCCGCTCGGATTCGCAATTGCGCAGATCGGCGGAATCTATATTCTTGCCGAAAACAGCAATGGCCTCGTTGTCGTCGACATGCACGCGGCGCACGAACGCATCGTCTACGAAAAGCTGAAAGCGGCATTCGACCAAGGCGAGATCCTGCGGCAACCGCTTCTGCTGCCTGTCGCTGTCTCGGTTTCCGAACGCGAAGCAGAGCTTGCGGCCAATGCTGCAGAAATATTTTCCCGGGTTGGACTCGTCATCGATCGCAGCGGCCCGACCAGCCTGGCCGTGCGTGAATTCCCCGCACTGCTCAAGCAGACCGATGCCGAAGCTCTGGTAAGAGATATACTATCGGACCTGCAGGGCGAAGGCGTCAGCAATCGCATCGAAGATCGCTGCGACGAATTCCTGGCGACGATGGCCTGCCATTCGTCAGTGCGTGCCAACAGGGCATTGAACCTGCAGGAGATGAATGCTTTATTGCGCGAGATGGAAACGACCGAGCGAGCAGATCAATGCAACCACGGCCGTCCGACCTGGACCGCCATCAGCATCGGCGATCTGGACCGGCTGTTTCTTCGCGGACAATAAGCGGTGGACACGGCGATTTGCCTGATGGGGCCCACAGCGTCGTGCAAGACCGACATCGCTGTCCGGCTCGCGTCCGTACTTCCGGTCGATGTGATCAGTGTGGATTCCGCGCTGGTTTATCGCGGCATGGACATTGGTACGGCGAAACCGGGTGAAGACATCCTGCGCCAGGTGCCGCATCGGCTCATCGATATTCGCGATCCGGAGCAGGCCTATTCGGCGGGCGAATTCGTGCGCGATGCACGACGGGAAATTGAGCGATCGCTCGAAGCCGGACGAGTGCCGCTGCTGGCCGGCGGTACGATGATGTATTTCAGGGCGCTGACCCAAGGTATTGCCGAATTGCCGGAAGCGGACGCCGGCATTCGTGTCGACATCGATTCCCTCGCCGCACGGATTGGCTGGGAAGCTTTGCACGACGAACTCGTTGGCATCGACCCGGAGGCCGCGGAACGGATTCGGCCAACCGATAGCCAGAGGATCCAGCGCGCCCTGGAGGTCTACCGGGCCAGCGGCAAGACGCTGACAGAATGGCAGTCGCAAACGACGGCGCCGGCAAATCCGCGTTTCGTGAAACTTGCGCTGTTGCCGGCATTGCGTGAGACGCTGCACGAGCGTATCCGGCAACGACTTGAATACATGATGAAAAACGGCTTTGTTGAGGAGGTGCAGGGACTGAAGAAGCGCCCCGGCCTCAGTGCCGAAAGCTCGTCGATGCGGGCGGTCGGCTACCGCCAGATCTGGTCGTACCTGGACGGGCAGTGCGGGCTTGACGAGGCCCAGCATCGCGCACTCTATGCAACCCGGCAGCTTGCGAAGCGGCAAATCACCTGGTTGCGATCCGAAACCGATCTGCCGATCTTCGATCCCCTTGAAGAGGATGCGATCGTCTCCATAACGTCCTTTCTTCGCAAAGAATTGGACCTGTAGCACGCTATTGCCGACAATTCTTTGTGTTAGAATTTTGCTCGCTTTGGGCTGGATACGGCTTTTGGGCAACCGGCGCCACCGGGGTGCCGCATCCAGATAGTAAACGCCTGTATTCAGGCTGTATAAGAATAAGGAGACCCAACATGGCTAAAGGGCAATCGTTACAGGATCCGTTTCTCAACATACTTCGCAAGGAAAAGGTTCCCGTATCCATCTATCTGGTAAACGGCATCAAGCTTCAGGGACAGGTCGATTCGTTCGATCAGTTCGTTGTGCTGCTGAAGAACAGCGTCAACCAGATGGTCTACAAACACGCAATTTCAACTATCGTTCCGTCGCGCAACGTGCGACTGCCTTTGCCGGATGGCGAAACGGAAGAGTCCGACGACTAGGAAGTTTGCAGCTGAGCGCGAGTCCGATAATCCGCCGGAGTCATTGATTGTTTGAAAGACCGCGCAGCGGTGAACGCGCGATATTGATTCACGCCGCCCACGGGCGGATTCCCGATGACTCCGAACGCGAGGAATTTGCCGAACTCGCGGTCTCTGCCGGCGCGCGCGTGGTCGATGAGTTGACCTGTTCGCGGCGAAAGCCCGACTCACGAACTTTCATAGGCAAAGGCAAGCTCGAGGAACTGCGCTCGTGTGTCAAGAGATCCGGCGCTGAGCTGATTGTCTGCAATGCGCCGCTGAGCCCGAGCCAGGAACGTAACCTCGAACGCGAGCTGCAATGCCGCGTGCTCGACAGAAGCGGATTGATACTCGACATCTTCGCGCAACGTGCCCGGAGCTTCGAAGGTAAATTGCAGGTCGAACTCGCTCAACTGCGCCACCTGTCCACACGCCTGGTACGGGGCTGGACCCACCTGGAGCGGCAAAAAGGCGGTATAGGCTTGCGTGGCCCGGGCGAGACGCAGCTGGAAACCGACCGCCGGCTGGTGGACAACCGGATTCGTCAGCTGAAAGCCAGGCTGGAACAGGTTGACAGCCGACGCAGCATGAACCGTCGAAATCGGGTTCGCGCGGAAGTACCCACCGTTGCGCTGGTCGGATATACGAATGCCGGCAAGTCGACGTTGTTCAACACGCTGACCGACGCCGGCGTGTTTGTCGAAGACAAATTGTTTGCAACGCTGGATCCGACCTTGCGCCGACTTGAATTACCGGATGGTGCGAAGTGTGTGCTTGCGGATACCGTAGGATTCGTTCGCGACCTGCCGCACGAATTGATTGCGGCGTTTCGATCGACATTGCAGGAAGCGCGCGAGGCGGACCTGATACTTCACCTTATCGATGCAAGCGATCCGAATCGCTGGCAGCGAATTCGGCAGGTCAATGCAGTTCTAAGGGAACTCGAGGCGGACACGGTGCCTCAGATTAGAGTGTACAATAAGCTCGACAAGCTTGACCGGAAGCCCCGCGTTACGAATAACCGTTTCGGCATTGGGCGGGCTGTCTGGCTTTCAGCCAGAACAGGCGATGGTGTTCCGTTGCTATTGAAGGCAATCGGGGACCGCCTGAGAAAAACGAAAGTTCATGGCATTATCCGCCTGAGACCCGGTCAGGGGCGGCAGCGCGCACTGCTCTTTGAAATGGGAGCGGTGTTACAGGATACGCCGGCCGATGACGGAGGCTGGGTGCTCGAGCTGGAGATGGAAGAGCGCAGTTTTCACCGTTTCATGAAAAGAGAAGCATTACCGGCAGATATTTTGCAAGAATCGCAGGCGATTTTGCCTGTCAATATTTAAGACGACAGAGATTAAGAAAATACTATGGCCTGGAACGAATCCGGAAATGGCGAAGATCCCTGGAAGAAAGAGGGTGGTTCGCCGAACGATCTCGACAGGATCGTACAAAACTGGCAGCGCAAGCTGAGTGGCATTATCGGAGGAGGGCGAGGCGCGCCTTCCGCCGGCGGCTCCTCAGGTGGACTCGTGCTTGCCATTCTCTTGCTGATCGCCTGGACGTTGACCGGACTGTACCGGGTCGACGAGGCTGAACGAGGCATCGTACAACGCTTCGGTGCTTATTCCGTTACGACCATGCCGGGATTGCACTGGCATTTTCCGTTTCCGATAGAAACCGTTGACGTGGTCAACGTAACGGCCGTCAACAATTACCCGTTCCGTACCGAGATGCTCACTGCTGACGAGCAATACGTCTTCATCCAGATGGTGGTGCAATATCGCCGCAGTGATCCGGTCAAGTACAGTTTCGAAGTGGTCGATCCGGAATCCACGTTGCAGGATGTCACCGAGGGCGCGTTGCGCGAGGTGGTGGGCACGAGTTCGCTCGAGGTGCTGGTTACCGAGCAGCGCGACCAGATCGCGCCACGTACTCAGCAGATTCTGCAAAACACGCTGGACGGCTACCAGTCCGGCTTTACTATCACATCGATAAGCCTGGAAAAACTCGATTACCCGCAGTCGGTGCAGGCAGCCGTCGACGATACGCAGAAAGCGCGCAACGATAGCGATCGATACGTTCTCGAAGCCGATACCTACGCAAAAGATATCATTCCAAAAGCCCGTGGTTCCGCGGCACGAATCATGCAGGACGCCGCAGCGTACCATGATCGTGTCATCGCCGATGCCGAAGGTGAAGCGGCCAGGTTCGAGGCTATACTGACAGAGTACAAGCGGGCGCCGCAGGTGACGCGCAAGCGCCTCTACCTGCAGGCGGTCGAGGAAGTCTATGCCAACTCGAAAAAGGTGTTGATCGATTCCAGCGGCACCGGCAACCTGATTTACCTCCCGTTAGACAAACTGGTTGGCGGAGAAACCCGCGAAAGCTCTCTCAGCGACGCGACGCGGTCCGCCGATTCGCAACAGTTACCACCTGCGAGCAATCAACAGGATGCTGAAGCCAATCGCGACAGGAGGACACGGCAATGAGCAATGCAAGATTCACAGCCGTCGTCATTGCGGGGCTCGTTTTAATAGTCGGTGGCCTTTCGGTCTTTACCGTTAACGAGCGCGAGCTGGCGATAAAGTTGCAGTTCGGTGAAGTCGTGGAGGCTAACCACGAGCCGGGATTGCATTTGAAGCTACCCGTTTTGCAGAATGTCCGAAAATTCCCCAAGCGCATTCTCACGATCAGCGACAAGCCGGAGCGTATTTTTACCGCGGAACGACTGGCGCTGCAGGTGGACTTCTTCGTCAAGTGGCGAATTATCGATGCGGTTCAATTCTATACGTCGACCGGAGGCAACCTCGTCGTTGCCAATGACCGTCTCTCGGAGATCATCAAGAACGCCATCGTGACCGAATTCGGCAAGCGTTCTGTGCAGGAAGCGATCTCGGTGGAGCGCGCCGAGCTGATGCGCGACATGCTCGAGAATGCCAAGGACACGGCGCAGGGCCTTGGTGTTGAATTAATCGACGTGCGCGTCAAACAGGTCGAGTTCCCGGACGATGTGCGCAATTCCGTATACCAGCAAATGCGGGAGGAGCGCGCTCGCGTAGCAGCCGAACGTCGAGCGGAAGGTCGCGAGATCTCGGAGCAGATGCGCTCGACCGCAGACAAGGAGCGAACGATCATCCTTGCCGACGCCTATCGCGACAGCCAGAAGCTGCGCGGTGAAGGCGATGCAACGGCTTCGGAGATTTATGCCAACGCATACAACAAGGATCCGGAGTTCTATGCTTTCTATCGCAGCATCGACGCGTACAGGAAGTCGATGGGGCGGTCGGGAGATATATTGATTCTCGATCCGGAGAACGAATTCTTCCGCTACCTGAATCAGTCGGATGGCAAGCGCTGAGTCTTGACAGGATGTTCGTCCACGGCGACAGGACTTGAATGAATTCGATGTGGCAGGAAATACTGACGGCGTTTTGTCTCTACCTCATTATCGAAGGAATGATTCCATTCATTGGTCCCGACTTTTTTCGGCGAACCGCGATACGAATTGCCCAGCTTAGCGACAACGAATTGCGCGGTACCGGCCTCACCGTCATGACGATCGGCGTCATCACCTTGTTTCTTGTGCGACAGTAAAATTCGGGAATACCTTCGATGGGAAAAAATGTAGTCGTCATCGGCACCCAGTGGGGCGACGAGGGCAAGGGCAAGATCGTCGATCTGCTGACCGATCGGGCAGCCGCGGTAGTCCGTTTTCAGGGCGGGCACAACGCAGGACATACGCTCGTGATCGGCGGAAAGAAGACCGTGCTGCACCTTATTCCGTCGGGCATTCTTCGGGATGGGGTAAGTTGCCTAATCGGCAATGGCGTTGTGTTATCGCTGAGTGCATTGATCAACGAAGCGGACACGCTCACCAAGACGGGCGTTCCTGTCTTCGAAAGACTGAAGGTAAGTCCCGGGTGCCCGCTGATCCTGCCGTCGCATGCGGCGCTGGACATTGCGCGCGAGAAAGCACGTGGAACGGCGGCCATTGGTACCACGGGCCGCGGCATCGGACCGGCCTACGAAGACAAGGTTTCGCGGCGCGCGCTGCGAGTTTCCGACCTTTTCGTGCGCGAACAGTTTGCGGCGAAGCTCGGCGAGATCCTCGACTATCATAATTTCCTGCTGAAGAACTATTTCAAAACGGACACGGTTGATTTCGCGCAGACGCTGGACGAAGCTTTGAGTGCCGCGGAAACCATCGCGCCGATCACCGCGGACATCACGCAGATCCTGCACGAACTGTCGAAAGACGGTCAGAGCATTCTTTTCGAAGGCGCACAGGGCGCGTTTCTCGACATCGATCACGGTACGTACCCGTACGTTACGTCGTCGAACACGGTCGCGGCTGCGGCCAGTACGGGAACCGGCGTGGGGCCTCGCAGCCTCGATTTCGTACTGGGTATCGTGAAAGCCTATACGACGCGCGTTGGCGCTGGCCCGTTTCCGACGGAATTGTTCGATGACCAGGGTGCACACCTCGCCAGTGTAGGCGCCGAATTCGGCGCGACGACCGGACGACCGCGCCGTTGTGGCTGGTTCGATGCAGTCGCGCTGCGTCGCTCGATCATCAATAGCAGTGTCTCGGGTCTGTGCATGACAAAACTCGACGTGCTGGACGGATTGGAAACGATCAAAATCTGCGTGGGCTACGAGATCGATGGCGAACCGATCGCGGGATTACCGGTCATAGTGGATCGCTTCGCCGACTGTCGCCCTATCTACGAAGAGATGCCGGGCTGGACTGATTCGACCGTCGGCATAACCAAGTTCGCGGACCTGCCGAAAAAAGCGCTGGACTATCTTGCACGCATCGAGGAACTGGTGGCCGTGCCGCTGGATATCATTTCAACGGGGCCGGACCGCGAGCAGACGATAATCCGCCGGCATCCTTTCGACTGACCAACAACGCCAGCAGCCCGAGGATCAGCATCAGCGGCATGCTCATCAGGCCGCCGCCTCCACCTCCAACGCTGTTGCCACCGCCGGTGGCGCGAACGACAACGGTTGTCGAAGTGAAGTCGGTAAGGCCGGCAGAGTCCTGCACGGCAAGCCGGAATTGCAGCAGTGTGTCGGATTGAACGGTCGGTGCAGTGAACTGGGCGATGGCACTGTTGGCGTTGCTTATTGTCACCGTTGGACCGCCTGTCTGTGACCATTGAAAGGTCAACGGGTCTCCGTTCGGGTCGTTCGAGCTGCTGCCGTCGAGCGTAACCTGGATGCCGCCGGTGACCGATTGACCCGCTCCTGCCACGGCGTTGGGCGCCTGATTGAGGCCGTCGCCGTTCTCAATATTCACCGTGACGGTGGCGGGGCCGTCAAGCGTTGCGCCGACTGGATTACTCAGCATCACTTCGAAAAATTCCGTGTTCTCACTGATACCGTCGTCAACGATGGCAAATTCAATCCATTTGGGATCGGCATCGCCGTCTGCCCAGGAAACGGTACCGCTCGCCGGTCCGGTGAAATCATCCGGCTGGCCGGCGTCTCCACCGGTCAATGCAAAATCGACGCTGACCGCGCCCCCGGCACTGCCGATGCGGTGCAACACGACGACGGCGGTGCCGAATCCGCGTTCCGTCAGTTCGAGGGCCGGTTCGACGAAGCGTATCCCGGCAGCTGCACCCGCATCCCCTATGTAAAGACTGGCGGTCGCGATATCGCCGAGACTCGCGCCGCCGCCGGGATTGACAAGGTTGACCAGTACCCGTTCGAGACTCTCGTTGACGCCATCGCTGACAGCGGAGATGTCGATTGACCTGTCGCCTGTATCGCCGGGTCCCCAGGAAAGCGTGCCGGTGGTTGCGGTGTAATCGGCGGCCGACGCGGTGGCCGGTACCAGCTGGTAATCGACACTCGCATTGCCGCTGCTCCCGCCCAGTCGCTGCACGAGCAGCGATGCCTGCGACCCTTCGGTAGTACCAAAGGAAGCGCTCGCGAATTGCAGGCGACCCTGGGGGACGTCCAGCGTTCTGTCCGCGACAAGATAGATTCCGTAGTTGATGTCACTGATCGCGACAACGCGGCTATGCAAGTACGGGAACGTGCCCCAGGCACCGACAAAACTTCCACTGTCCGAGAACGGATACGAGTCGAAACGGCCAACCTCGACCGGTGTTGCCGGATTACTGATATCGAGGACCGTCAGTCCGCGCGCGTAGTTGGACATGTAGTAACGGTTGCCGCGTACGAAACCATTGTGATCGATGGCTGTCGTCGGCCCGGTCCAGCTGCCGGCCAATGACGGTGTTGCGAGGTTGGCGATGGAAAAAACGCGTACCGTCGTACTGAGTCCGAATCTTTGCTCATCCAGTTCGTCATGCAGAAAAACATAGCGTCCGTCTTCTGTAGGCCAGCCGGAGTGCGTGTAGCCAGCGTTGTTGTATGGGGTGCGGCTCAACCTTTGCGGATTCGAGGCATTCGATATGTCCCAAAGGTCGAACGTCGACTCGTTGAAGTCGAGCAACACCTCGCAATGATTTCCGGCGCTTACGCATTGCGTATCTTTGCGGCTGTCCGTAATGACAAGCGACGCGGCGTCGTGCATGTAGTCGGCGGACGAACTGGCTCCCGAAATGAAGGCCGGTGCGTCAGGATTGGCAAGCGAGTAACGGCGAAACTGGCCGCCGCCGAGGTTTGATCCTGCAATAATCAGCGACGGGCTGACACCGGCCAGCGATACGCCCGTGCTGAAGTCGACACCGGTCGCGAATACGTTGTGGGCGCTGAAGTAATCGCTGCTATAGCCGCCGCGGATGATGCGATGTGGCAGAGCAGACAAATCGATGGCGAACAGGCCGTCTGTGGATCCATCAGTTGTCACGTAAGCGTACGCCTGCCAGCGATTGCTTGACTCGTCGAATCGCTGGTAAACCTTGATGTCCCGCCAGGACGCGTTCTGCCCGTCGATAAATCCAACTTCGCGGGGATTTTCCGGATCCGTGACATCGATGACGGCGGTGCCGATATTTGTGCCGGCAATGACGTACTCGCGATTGCTGTTCAAATCGACGAAGCCCCACACATCGTTGCCGGTACCGACACCCGGGCCGAGCCTCGGCAGCTCGATATGCGCAAGCAGGTCCATGTTGTTGCATGGAATGACGCCGGCAACGCCGTTTATGCAGGGCGTGGCCGGCATGCCGGCCTTGAGTTGCTCGTGAATGCCGAGCAGCTGCAGCGCTTTTTCCGCCTTGGGGCCGTCAATTGCTTTGCGGTCCGGGATGACATGGAATCCACGGCTTCTCAGCAATTCCCTGAACTGTTGCGGAACGCCAGTGAGGATAGACGCATCCGTGCCCCTGGCGGCGAACCCGCCGTCCCGCCGATAGCCCCCGCTGACCTCAATCGTTCCACTGACCAGATGAAACAGGTCCTCCGCGTTCTCGACGGGGTAGGTGCCGGCCGCAACACGTATTTGTGCGCCTTTGCCCGCTATCTTCAACACATAGGCGATGGAGGCACAGGGCGACGATGCGTTGTCGCAGCTGCCGCTGTCGATTCCGTCGGCAGCGACGAACAGGGGCTTTTCGGTATCGCCGTGTGAAAACGCAGCATTGCTGAAAAAAAGGAAAGCCGCCGGCAGAACGGCGGCGGCTATCAATCTGCAGATCACTCGCTTCATGGAGGCGGGCCTTACTATTACGTCGACGGCTACCGTATCAGGATAGCAATCGCGAGTTCGTGAATTGCAACATAAGTTACAGCGCGTGATAGTACACTGTGATTCAGATCACAAGTATCCTTCCGAGTTCCCGGTCAAACAGCAACAAAATCGATGCAGATCAAAGGACTGACCTTCAAGGCGGGTCCCGCCGCCTTTGCAGATATAAAAAAGCGCGGATTCGCGGCCGAGCGAATCGGCACTCTGGCCGGCGCATCCGGCGGCGCAAAATGGCTCGTGTTGAGCCAGGTCGACCGCGTCATTATCGAACGACTGCTGCCACGGCTAAGCGGCCCCGTGCACTTGATTGGCTCGTCGATCGGCGCGTGGCGATTCGCCTGTTACGGTCAACTCGATCCACTGCGGGCCATCGAGCGATTCGAATCCGCCTACATCGAACAAAGTTACAGCGACAAACCGGATCGCGACGAAATCACCGATAAGAGCCGCGCCATCCTGCAGAGCATACTCGGCGACACCGGCGCTGCCGAAATTGTCAGCCACAGCCAGTTTCGTACACATGTCATGACCGTACGAAGCCGCTTTCTCACGGCGACGGATAACAAGACTTTGCTTGCCAGTGGTTTGTTAGCGGCCGGCGCGGCCAACGTTGTCAGCAGAAAATCGCTCGGTGCCTTTTTCAGGCGCGGCCTTTTTTACGATCCCAGGGCGCTTCCGCCATTTTACAATGCTGTCGGATTTCCACTCGACCGCATTCGGCTGACGCAGGACAACCTGAAGGATGCGGTAGTTGCTTCCGGATCGATTCCGTTGGTCCTTAATGGTGTGCGGAACATTCACGGTGCACCGCCCGGCATTTATCGGGACGGTGGCGTCATCGATTACCATCTGGACTTGCCGTTAAGCGAGCCGGACAAACTTGCGCTGTTCCCCCACTTTTTCGACTCGATGAAGCCGGGCTGGTTCGACAAACGCCTGTCGTGGCGAAAGATGAATCCGTCGAATATCGATCGCACCGTTCTTGTCTGTCCGTCTGCGGAATTCATTCGGGAATTGCCCAATGCAAAAGTACCGGACAGAACCGACTTCGTTACGATGAGTCCGTCCGAACGTGTGAAGATTTGGTGGAATGTCGTCGATCGTTGCCGCTATCTTGCCGACGATCTTGCCGAAGTTCTCGAGCATGATCGGCTGGCGGCACGCCTGGAACCGTTGTGATAGGCTTCGGCAAAACAAGAAACAGGCGAGCAGTGAATTGCAGGAATCGTCGCAGGCAGTATTGCATCTAACGGTAGCCAAATGTCCGACTCGGCAGTAGTTACCCGAGCGTATCCGGAACTTACCTGGCCAGCCGTCATCGTCGGCTGGTTCCTCGGCGTCATCCTTGCGGTGTCGATCGGTTACGCGGCTTTGATTCTTGGTTTTTCGATCGAAGGATCGGAGCTTGCAGCAATTCTCGGTTTCGGCATTTTGCGCGGCATCCTTCGCCGCAAGAGCATTGTCGAAAACAATATCGTGCAAACCATTGCTAGCGGTGTGAACGGAGCATCGTCGGGCATGATGTTTTCGGTGCCCGCAATATTCATCCTCGGATACGGCGATCGTTTCGATCCGGTCATACTGACATTCGGCTGTATTGCCGGCGCATTCCTCGGCATTGCGTTCATCATTCCACTGCGCAAGCACATGATCGACTTCGAGCGGCTCACCTACCCGGGCGGGGTTGCCGTTGCGACGATTCTCAAGTCACCGGGCGCGGGCGTGCGCAAAGCCGTGATTCTGGTTGGCGCGGCACTGGTCAGTGCCGGTGTCCATGTCGCATCACAACAGACCGGGGTAACAGACTGGAACTTCGGTGAGCTGATCGGGATGCCACCGTACATGAACGGCATCTGGTACCTGTCGCTGCTTACGATTGGCACGGGGTTCATCGCAGGGCGCGGTGGCGTGGCTTTCATCATCGGCGGCTATGTTGCGTACTGGTTTCTTTCGCCGATGTTGGCCGCGACCGGCGGATTCCCGCTCGATGCAATCGGCGCTGCGATAAGCGATCCCGGGCAGCTGCGGGTGCTGCTGTATCGTCCGCTCGGCATCGGCATGCTGATCGGAGGTGCGATGATGGGCGTTGCGCTCGCGCTGCCGTTGATCATCAGCGCCGTGCGCTCGATGCAGCAGTCGTCGAAGATGAAGTCGGACGCATCCGCAGACGAGATGCCAATCAAGCTGTTGTACGTGGCAATCGTTGGCGCGTTCGTCGTGCTGGCGTTCATCGCCGTAACATCCGTCGAGTCGGTCGGATTGATCCGCGGGCTTGGCATGGCGGCGCTGGGGACATTATGGATCTGGATGTCCGGCATCATCCTCTCCGAGGCCATCGGCCGCACCAACTGGTCGCCGCTGTCCGGCATGACGCTGATCGGCATTACATTGCTGATTATTCTGACGCACGGCATGGAGCGAGGGGATTCGATCGTTGCTGCGATCATGGTGGGAGCAGCAACCTGCGTCGCGATGTCGCAGGCGACCGACCTGATGCTCGATCTGAAGACCGGTTACCTGGTTGGCGCAACGCCGCGCATGCAGCAGCTGGGTCAGTTCATCGGCGCCTGGCTCGGGCCAATCGTCGTGATTTTCGTTATATTCGTTCTGCACGAGGCGTTTACGCTCGGCAGCGATCGCCTGCCTGCGCCGCAGGGCCAGGCGCTGGCCAGCATGGTCGAAGGCATCATGGGCGGCGATGTGCCGGCGCAGAAGTACGCCGCCGGAGCCGTGCTCGGCGGCATGCTGTCCGCCGTAATTGGCGGCCTCGGCATCACTGTCGGTCTGGGCTTCTACCTGCCATTCAATATCGTCCTGACCTATTCGCTGGGGACGCTGGCCAGGGAGCTCTCGGACCGCTTCAAGGGCAAGGACTGGAGCGAGGGTGTTGGTATTCCCGTCGCGGCGGGCCTGATCGTTGGCGAAGCGCTGGTCGGTGTTGGCTATGCCATCAAGTACGTTCTGTTTTCCGGATAGCTGTTATGGGAGGTCGACCGCAATGTGCACAGCAGGTGACTTGAAATGAAAGCTTTCGGATTCCTGTTGCTTGTAGCCGGGTTTCTTGGCGCGGCGTATGCGACTGCTCTGGATGTCGAAGTGATAGACCTTGCGCTGTTCCTGCCGGCAGCCGCAACGGGAATTTTGGGCGTCATCGCCATCAAGCGCGACGCGCGCGGCGCGGCACGTTCGGAGAGTGTGCTGACAAGCAATCGCAGCGAACTGACGGAATCGTTGCAGGCTATCGTGATCGCGCTGGAGGACATCGATGCCAGGAAAGACAGCATTGGCGTGGCAGCGCTGCGTGGCGAAATCGACAAACGACTGCGTGCCGACCTGCGTCGATTTGCCGATGCGCGAGAGAGCATGATTCACCTGTTCAGCGTGCAGACCTATGCCGACATCATGAGTGAATTCGCCGCCGGCGAGCGCTACGTGAATCGCGTCTGGTCGGCGTCAGCCGACGGCTATGGCGCGGAAGCGCACGCCTACCTGTTGCGGGCCGCGGGCCAGTTCCGGCATGCGCGAGAGCAGTTGGCAAGCGCCTCGTCAAGCTGAAAGTTACATCCGGAAAGGCGTATAACTTATTGTTAAATAACAATTATAAACCTGCAATACGTAGGGTTTCAGGGAGGAGATCTGGTGTATAGTCGACGCGTGGTAGCCATACAAAAAGCAACGGACCAGGACGATTCGGATGCCGGGCATTCGCAGGCGCCGCCGTGGTGGCTTACGCTCCTCGAAGCGCCGCGCGCGTTGACCGAGGCGTCGACGCTGATTCCGGCACGATCTTTCCTGAAGACACTGGGTGTCGGCGATGGCCATGCGGTAATGGCTTTGCCGGGCTTTCTTGCTACCGACCGTTCAACCCGCGTGCTTCGCGAGTACTGCCGGCATTGGGGTTACGATTCGCACCCCTGGGAACAGGGCAGGAACCTGGGGCTCACGACCGGGCGCGACCTGGAACAGGTGCTGGATGCACGCCTCGAGTACCTTTACCAGCGATCCGGCGGAAAAGTCAGCCTTATTGGCTGGAGCCTGGGCGGCTTGTTCGCCCGCGAAATGGCGCGACGCAATCCCGAAAAGGTCAGGCTGGTCATCACGCTCGGGAGTCCGCTCGGCAACCCGCGAGCCACCAACGCCTGGCGACTGTACGAATTTCTCTCGGGCACGAGTATCGACGAGGAGCGCATCCGCAAACGTGTCCGGGCCCTCCGTGACCCGCTGAACAATGTGCCGGTAACCGCAATTTACAGCCGCACAGATGCGATCGTTTCGTGGCAGATTTCCCGGTTGCCGGAGGGCAAACAGGTAGAAAACCTGGGAATCAGTACCAGCCACCTCGGCATGGGATTCAATCCTGCGGTACTCTATGCCATCGCAGACCGCCTGCGGCTGCCCGAAGGACGCTGGGCGCCCTTCGAAATACGCGGTTTTCGCAACCTGTTTTTCCACTGATTCCGGAACGCTATGCGCGCACCCGGAAACGGGAGCCCCGATCAATGCAACAGTTATCCGGTCTGGACGCGAGCTTCATTTATATGGAGACCGGCTCGACGCCCATGCACATTGGAAGCCTGGCGATTTACGATCAGAGCACGGCGCCGGGCGGCCACGTCACCTTCAAGGAAATTCTGCGTTTTTTCGAACAGCGGCTGCACAAGGCGCGAGCGTTTCGACAGCGAATGGTGCGGGTTCCGTTGAGCCTGGATCACCCCTACTGGATCGAGGATCCGGATTTCGATCTGGAATTTCACGTCAGGCATATAGCACTGCCCAAGCCGGGCGACTGGCGGCAGCTTTGTATCCAGGCCGCGCGCCTGCACGCTCGTCCGCTCGATCTTCGTAAACCGCTGTGGGAAGCCTACGTCATCGAAGGTCTCGACAACGTGCACAACGTGCCGAAAGGCAGTTTTGCACTCGTAACCAAGATGCACCATGCGGCGATTGACGGGGTGTCCGGCGCGGAAATGGCTGCCGCCATTCACGATCTGAGCCCGGATGCCGAGGTGGAAGGGCCGGAAAAGCCGTGGGAACCGGAACGCCTGCCGACGGGAATCGAACTTCTCGGCAAGAGTGCTCTACGGACCGTGATGTCGCCGGCACGTTTCGGCAAGTTGCTCTATCGATCGGCACCGTCGCTTGCCAAGGTTGTCGGCGGTATTGTGAATCGCGAGCTCAAGATTCCAATGCGAGTGCCGCGAACTCGATTCAACGGCACCGTCGGCGCACACCGCATGTTCGATGGTCGGGCGTTCGACCTGAATGTGATCAAGGCAATCAAGACCATGCAGCCAGGTACGACGGTCAACGACGTCATCGTCAGTATTGTCGGAGGTGCGTTGAGAAAATACCTTGCGGCCAAGAACGAGCTTCCGGACGAATCGCTGGTCGCTATGGCGCCGATGTCGATAAGGCCGGAGGAGCGTCGCGGGGCGGCTGGCAATCTGGTTACGGCGATGAGTTTGCCGATTCGAAGCGATATCGCCGATCCGCTCGAGCGCCTGCAGGCGGTGAACGAGGAAAGCGCTCAGGCCAAGAAACTCGCCTATACCATGGGGCCGACCCTGGCGGCAGATGCGGCAGAGTTCCTGCCATCGACGATTTCCGGCCTGATCGCCCGTACTTACGCGAGTTCCGGCCTTGCTGATCGCGTATCGCCGATGGTCAACACCGTAATCAGCAACATTCCTGGCGTTGGTGTGCCGTTGTATTCGATGGGGTCTCGCATGGTGGCCACGTTCGGTCTCGGTCCTTTGACTCACGGCATCGGGCTTTTCCAGGCAGTGCTGAGCTACAACAATACAATCACGATTTCCGTTGTCTCGGATCGCGATATGCTGCCCGACCCGTCATTCTATTGTCGTTGTCTTGAAGATTCGTTCGAGGAGCTCAAAGCCGCGACGATCGATAGATCGCCGCAGGCAAAGTCGAGCGGCAAGCGAAAGAAAAAGTCGAGCGGCCGGGGCGCGTTACAGAAAAAAAAGAATGGCAGCGGAGCAACGCAGGAACATCAAACGGCCGGCTGAGAGTTACTGAACGCTACCTTGCTTTGTAACGCGTGCAGCGTTCCGTCAACAGCTTTTGAATTTGCTCGACATCTTCATTCATCAGATAGTCTTTCTGGTCTTTCCAGCCTCGCAGCATGCTCAGGTTCCTCTCGTTTACGACCAGGTAATCGGAGCTTGTCTGCGCGTCGATCTCCCAGCCGGGCACCGCGATAACCGGGCGAATCCGTATGTTGTGACCAACGTGCTTTCTGAGTTCCCGAGCGAGCTGTTCCGCTCGCTTGCCGCAATCGGCGACTGACATTACGTCATTGCCCGGAGCGAATGACAGTTTTTCACCGTTCAAACGAACTCGGTTGTCCTTTCCCGGCTTCCTGGCAACCACGCAGATCGAGTAAATTCCGTGCAGGCCGACAATCACGTTGTCGATTACTCCGGTTGCGCATGGGACGTCATGAAAGACGCGATTCTGGTTACTGGTCAAACGCTGCAATCCGTGTCCGGTAGCGATGTTGGCATCACGAACGAACTCGATCCTTTTCTTCTGCACGACGACCACGGCGAGCCGATAGAGCCCGTAGCTTGCCGACAAAAAAACAACGACCAACATGGCGACGAGTTGCCAGTAGGGCAGGCCGGAGAACAATAGATCCGGACTCAGCAAAAATGCGGTGAGGAAGATCACCAGAAAGACCAGCCCGGACGCCAGGTAAACAGACTGCTGTCGTGTCAGTTTGTCGCACTGATCACGGAAACGCTGTGCGGCCTCAAACATGATGCTGCCGGCGAATCGACCATCGCCGGAAAGCGTGCGATTCAACGCCTGCCATGCAGCCGCGACCAGCAGGAACAGCAGCGTACTGAACATCGCTATCGTCATTGCGCCACTGATTACTTCGAGAGTCATGCGAGCCAGTTCTGGACAGGAGAGCGGGTCCGACGAGATTATCCGCTTGCTGGACTGCGCCACTGTGAACCAGATCACAACGGCTGGATTTTCGCAGGTCGTCGAAACGGCGCTCCTGCTCGGCTACAGCATGTGGCTTGCGCTTTTGTGAATGTGGTCACGGCCTGTCGAAACGGCCAGCTGCTACGGTGCAAGTAATTGGCCGGGCTATTAGGGTCGGCATGCATCAGGAGCACATCATGAATTCAAGACTGGCAGGCGCGGCCTCGATACTGACGCTGATGATTCTCAGTGGTTGCGCGACAATGAGTGGCGATGAGTGTGCCACAAGCGACTGGTACGCGATCGGATTCGAGGACGGCTCACGGGGCTACACCTCCAGTCGACTGGGCGATCATCGCAAGGCCTGCGCTAAACACGGTGTGACACCTGATTTCGAGGCATATCAAACCGGAAGAAACGAAGGCTTGGTCGAGTTCTGTCAGCCGAGCCGTGGCTTCAATCTCGGGGCCAGCGGCAGCCAGTACCACGGCGTCTGCTCCGCACATAGAGAAGGCCAGTTCCTGGACGCGTACAATTCCGGCTATCACCTGTACAATCTGCGATCCAACGTCAATTCTGCGACCTATCGCATTAACGCAAACAAGCAGGAACAGGAAGAAACCCAGAGGCTGATTCGGGATAAGGAAGCCGCGCTGATCGCGAAAGACACGCCGACCGAAGAGCGCATTATCCTGATTGCGGATCTCAAGGACCTGTCCGAGCGGTCCGGTCAGCTGGAATCGGAGATGTATCAGCTGATCGAAGACCGAGCCATGTACGAACAGCAACTGCAATCCTACGAAGCGGTACTGGCGGATTCCGGCTACTGATACAGGTTTCCATTCGCCGGGAATTCAGCCGGCCCGAAAGTACTAAAAGAACTTGTCGGCATCTTCATGCCGGCGATCCTGCCCTTGTCGTTGCTCCTTCGGATGGGTGCCCGTCGGCGAAGCCATACCCTGGCCAAAAGGACTGCGACGATCGTCGCTCGCGCGTCGATCCGTATGGTGCACGAAGCGGCATTTGCACTCGAGCACGTCGCAATTCGGCAGCGGAATTCTTGGTGCAGCCCCGGACAGGAATCGCTTGCCCTGCATTTCCTGCGCCGCCTGACAGGCGTTGGGACCGTACTTGATTGACACGGCATGGAAAGCCGACGTGGCTTTTGTTGCCGCCGGACGTTCCATTGGAGGACGTTCCGCCGTGTCGTCGGATTTTCGCCGCAGGTAGATAAATGCCCCGACAAGAATGATCAGGGCCATCAAAGACAAAGTGACTGTCATACTTATCCGTCGCCCCTGTGGTTCTTCTCGTCACGCCCGGCGACTCTAAACTGCCGTCGTGGATTTCGCGAGATCGGTTTGATGGCATGGTCGCATGCACCCGGCCCGATAGCACGAAAATAGCGAGCGGGAACTTGGTGCCCAGGAGAGGACTTGAACCTCCACTACCTTTCGATAACCAGCACCTGAAGCTGGCGCGTCTACCAATTCCGCCACCTGGGCTCAGGATATCCGCGTACAATTGCGGTTCATGCGGGCTGCGCACTGTACTCAACTGTCCCCGAGTGTGTCAATTCAGGTAGCCGGCCAACGGAGCAATAAAGCTTGACCAAGAAAAAACCGAAGCGGAAATCCGCGAAAGAGAAAACATACAAACACCCGATTCCAGGGCGCGGCGAGCTTCTGCGAAGCTGAACGAGGT
>JAOUGX010000138.1 GCA_029865385.1 Gammaproteobacteria bacterium | reverse complement strand
CTCCTCGGCCGCCGCGATCTCGCCTTTCCGCTGGTTCAGGCACATCTGCGTGAAGCGCGGCCAGAAACTGTTCGGATCGATGGCCATGCCTTTTTGCACGAAAGTCTCGGCCCGTTGCAGGTCGCCAATCTCCAGGTAAGCCATCGCCGTAACGGCCTGCATCGAAGGGCTTTCCGGGTCGAGCGCCGACGCCTCGCGGTACCAGATGAGCGACTCCGCAATCTCGCCGAAATTAAGGTACTTGATCGCACCCAGGTAGACGCGTGCCAGGCTGTTTCCGGGCATCAGCTGGGCCGCGGCGATATAGCGGTCCATCGCTTCGTCATTTCGCCCAACGGCATCGTAGTAACGCCCCAGGTCAAAATTGATCGGGCCCGAGTCCGGATCCAGGGAAATGGCATGTTCCGCCAGTTCGATGGCATCGTCCTGTCGCTGTTGCTGCCAGCGCAGGCTCGCATACAGCCGGTACGCCCGCGAATAGCTCGGCTGCAATGCAATGGCGCGGTCGAGTGCGGTTTCCGAAACGGCCGCGTCCTTTTGCATCATGTGCATCAGGCCCGCCGCGGCATAGGCACTCGGCAGGTTCGGGTTGAGTTCCATGGCGCGGACGACGAGCGGCTCGGCCAGTTCAATGGCCTCCGAAACGCTCAGTCCTCCAAAAAAATACATACCGAGGCTGAGATACGTGTCGGCGAGTGCGGCATAAGCATCAGCGTAGTTCTCGTCCAGCTCTATCGCCGCCTTGAAGTTTTCCGCTGCAGCATTGAGAGACGTAACGGATTCGACGTTCACCCGCCCTCGCCCCTTCACGTACTCGTTGTAAGCCTCGAATTTGCTTGTCGGTGCGTCGCGGGATACGTACTCATCGGCCTCCAGCGCCGCCGACAGTTCCCTGGCAACGCTTGCGACGATCTCGCTCTGCACCTCGAACAAGGTCTCAACCGTGAGCGCGCGGTCGTAGGTTGCTGCCCAGACGTGAGCATCGCTTGGCACGTCGACAAGCTGTACGTTGATGCGAACCTCGCCGCCGCTTCGCTGCACGCCGCCTTCAATGATCAGGCTGGCATTGAGTCTCGCACCAATCTCGCGCAGTGAATCGGTCGTTTCGCGATACGGCTCCACCGAAGTGCGAGAAATAACCTGCCAGTCGTTAAAACGTGCAAGGTGCGTGATCAGGTCGTCCTGCATGCCGTCGACGATGTAGCGATCGCCCGGGTCGTCGCTGCGGTTCTTGAAAGGCAGGACGGCGATCGTGTGTTTGCCTGCCGCCGGTTGCGATATCGGTGCTTCGCCGAGATTCGACAGCAGGATGAAGGCGGCGGCCGTTGCCGCGGCAATGACAGCAGCTGCGAGCGCGTAACGTGGCGTGCGGCGCGCCGTTTCCAGACTCGTGATCTTGCTTAACAGCCGGTAACCGCGCTTCGGTACCGTTTCGATGAACCTGGGTTGGCGGGCGTTATCGCACAGCGCCTTGCGCAGCTCGGTGATGCATTTCGACAGCGCATCGTCCGCGACCGGCCGGCCCTGCCAGACCTGCTCGAGTATCTGTTCGCGGAGAACTACCTTGCCCGGTGCGCGCGCCAGCATGAGCAACACATCCATGGCTTTGGGCTCGACGTGGTACTCGGACATGCCGTCACTGATTTTGCCCAGGAGCGGATAAACGGTTCGGCCGTCGATGCTGAAGCCGGTTTTTAGGTCGATGTCGTTCATTGCGGGTCACGAAAGACGGCACGGAATCAAAGGTTACCAACCTGAACTGGTGCTGTGTAGCGCGGAAATACGGGGTTTTTCGACCGCCTCAGGAAAACGGAAGGAAATCAGAAGGGTTTGAGAATTGCCGCCAGGGCCGGAACGGCAATACTTCGGATCTCATACCTCATTGCCCTTGGCATTCGGCCTCCGGGCGCGGAGATTCGGGATGCGTAACAAGAATTGGAGGTGCGGTCCGGCTCTTATTATTGTTGGTTATATCGCGGGTTGCGGTGGCGGCGGCGATGACGGGGGCGGCCGGCCTGTCAATCCGCCACCCGTCGTGCCACCACCACCGGCCGTGCAGTCCGGCGCGTTCAAGGATGCGAACGTCATTGGCCTCGATTTTGTCTCCGGGCAGCAGAGCGGCACGACCGGCAGCGACGGCCGCTACAACTGCGAAACCGGCAATGATGTGAGCTTTTCCGTTGGCGCCGTGGCACTCGGTTCGGCCGCCTGCACGACTTTGCTCTCTCCGCCCGCACTCGTTGCGAGCGGCGCATTCGACGACCCGGAAGCTATCAACATTGCACGCTTCCTGCAGCTGCTCGATGTGGACGGCACGCCCAACAACAACATCACCATCTCGCCCGGCCTGCAGGCGGTTGCCGACAGCTGGCCGGCCGTCGATTTCGCGGCGGCGGATCTCGACTCGCAACTCACGATGGTGTTCTCCGATATCCAGTCGGTGGACAACCGCACCGTCACTGCAGCGCCGGATGCGATGACGGCATTCGACCACATGGACGATGCGCTCGCCTGCGCTTACGGCGGAGCGTTCATCGGCACGCTGAGCGGTTCGAACTCCGGTACGGTCGCTTTCGTCACCGCACGCCGGCTGTCCGGATTCTTCCTCGATGAGTTCAGTTTCATGGCGTACGACCCGGACGAGGAATTCGTGCTCAACACGGGGGGCGGTTTCACGTTCTCCGCAAACTCCGTTCTCGATTCGAGCCCCTTCGATCAATCGATCTTTGTGCGGGCCGAGTTCTCAGACCCGGACACGCTGTCCGGCACCTGGAATTACCCGCCGGAGTCGCGGAGCGGCACCCTCGTTGCATCGCGGCTCGGTGACGATACGGGCGTCGCTCGCTTTGTCGGCGAGTTTTTTGCATTCGAGTCCCGTGGCGTGCTCAGCATGAATGGCACCGTGACCGCCGGCTTTAGCGGCGAAGCATTCGACATCGTCGACAACAGTCGCTATCAGATCAACGCCAGTCCACCGCAGACAAATCCTTTTGATCTGACGATCAGCGGTAACGGCGTGAGCATAACGGCGAGCGCGATGATCCTGGTGGATTCCTTCGGCATGGTGCGCATTGAAGGCAGCTGGGATGACGGCACACAGGCCGGCGGACAATTCAGTACCGTTGCCTGTGTTCTGAATCCGCCGTCCTGATCGACTGTGGAGACCAACATGAAATCATCAGTGGCAACGACAGTCTGGCAATCCCGAAGCCTGCACCGGTTCGGCGCGCTGCTCATGTGCCTTCTCGTACTCACTTCAGCGTCCAGCCAGCCGATGTCGGTGCCGGCGGGCAGTTGCGGTCCGGAAATCGAGCAATTGGCGGCAGACACGCTGCGATTGCCCATTGAGGGAAATCGCTGGCAGGTTGCGGCTATCCGCATCAAGCTGCTTGTATCGCTATACGTCGCGGGCATCGCGGATGCGCACGGCAACACCGAGGCAGCGGCGAAGGCGATCGACTTCTACGTCCAGTTGCTCGATGCCATGATTACAGCGGACAGGCTGGATTCCACGGACCCCGCAGTCACGAGTGCGTTTGCGACAGCGCAGGGCATTCTCCGGTGTCTCGCAGGCGATCCCGGCAACACGAACGAGCCGCCGGTTGCGAATGCCGGCCCCGACCAGACGGCACACCTTGGCGAAACCGTCACGCTGGACGGTTCGGCCTCGACCGACGTCGACGGCGATTTCCTGGTCTACCACTGGCAGCTGATCGAGGTTCCTGCCGGCAGTGCCGCGATGCTTTCCGACGTCAACGCGCTGATGCCGTCGTTCAACGTCGACCTGGCAGGTCGTTACGTTGCCGAACTCGTGGTGAACGATGGCGAGTTCGACAGTGCGCCGGATACCGTCATGATCGATACGCTCAACTCGGCACCGGTTGCCGACGCAGGCGCAGATCAGACCCTGCCGGTCGGGGCAATGGTGCAACTCGATGGGTCGGGTTCCTTCGACGCCGACGGCAATCCGCTGACGTATCTGTGGACACTGTCCGCGGTACCGGTAGGGTCGACGGCTGTGCTGTCGAATCCGTTTGTCGCAAACCCGGTCTTCGTCATCGACCAGCCGGGCACGTACACGGCAAGCCTCGTCGTGAACGACGGCTTTGTTAACAGCGCGGCCGATGAAGTGCTGATCGCAACAGAGAACTCCCGGCCCGTGGCCGACGCCGGACCGGATATCGGGGCTTTCGTCGGCGACACCGTGCAACTGGACGGGTCGGCGTCTTCCGACGTCGATAACGACCCGCTCAGCTACCAATGGTCGCTGTTGTCGGGGCCGAGCACACCAACGCTCGACGATGCCGGCTCGGTGACACCCTCGTTCCGGGCCGATGCCGCAGGCAACTATGTCGCGCAGTTGATCGTCAACGACGGCAGCGCCGACAGCGACCCGGACACGACGACGGTCGAGGTCGTGGTAGCACCGGATCCGGATAGCGATTCGGACGGCGACGGACTGACGGATGCGGAGGAAGCCGCACTGGGGACAGACCCCGATAATCCCGACACGGACGGCGACGGGCTCGACGATGGTGACGAGGTGCATGTTTACGCGACCGACCCGACGAATGCGGATACCGACGGCGACGGGTTCTCCGACTTCGACGAGGTCTCGGTCGGCACGAACCCGGCCGACGCCGGGTCCACGCCCGCCAATCCGCCGATTGAACTGGGCTACACCGTCGACGAAGCGCGCCGTGTGTCGGCACTGTTCGATGCGGACGGCGGCGAGCTGGTATTGCAGGTGGCGGCCGACATCACCGCCACGCTGTTCGTGCCGGCGGGCGCCGTGCTCGAGGAAACCGAGTTCAGCATGGCGCCGGTGACCGGTGTCACGGGCACACCGGCGAGCCTCGAGACAATTGCATCGGTGCAGCTCGGCCCGGCGGACACCGCTTTTGGTGCGCCACCGCGCGTGCAGTTCGAATTCCCGGACGGGGTTCGCGGGGATCGCCTGCCGGTGGGCTTCTTCACGCGCAACGACGGCAGCGAATTCTTCTATACGCCGTTGATGACGGCCGCAGGCGAGTTGGCGTCGATCGACGACTCGACGCTGTCGGTCAGCAAAAGTGGCTTCTCCACGGCCAGCGCGGGGCTCGTCGATGCGGATGACATTCCCAAGCCGCCACGCAATGTCAGCAATGCCGAGAAAAGTGCAACGGACAAGGTCACCAGGATTGCTCTCGATCTCCAGGCTCGACAGTTGCAGGGTATCCCGCCTGACGACTACACCGAGGCCGAACAGTTCCTGCAGAGCCTGGCGCTCCAGGACTGGCAGGCCGACATAACCCGGCGGCGGAACCTCATTGAGCAAAAGATCGAAAGCCGCAACTACACGCCGGCGGACATCGCTCAGGCCTACGGCCTTGTCGGCGAGAACCTGCGCCTGATCCAGACAGCGCAGTTGTTCGGGTTGGATGGCTTTGGCACAGGCGTGTTTGCTGCACTGGTCTCGGCTCTCGAAGATGCCCTGACATCCAGTTACGGCAGTTGCCTCTCCGCGGACCGAAGCGTACGCACGGCCAGCGAAACCTTTCGCGGGCAGGTTATCGATGATCTGCAGAAGCTCGGGTCCGAACTTTTCAATATTCCGCCGGATGAGCTACTGCCCTGCCGCTACGCATTGACGGCGAACCCGTCACTATCGGTGCTCGAGGACCCGTCCGATACGGCAGACGTCACGATGAGCGCCGAGATCTACAACCCTGTATCGGGACAGAACATCGGAGCGGTCGGCGATTTTCGCCTCTCGGACCTTGGAGTGCTGGATACGGATTACACCGTTACCCCGAGCAACAACGTTAGTCTCGCCGATATCAATACTGATGCGAATATTCTGCAGCTCACGGTAACGGGAGTGGGCCTCGGACAGGTGACGATTGCCGGGGCACGCTTGCGTCAATCGGTATCCGCTCTCGTGGACTTGCAGCTGGACCTCGGCGGCCCGACCGATGTGGAATTCGTCGCTTTTCCTACGTCCTGCGACAATCCTGACGACGAAGAGATGATCTTCATCGACTTTTCGGTTGACATGTCGTCGACGCTGCTTGCCTCAGGCCCCGGTTCGACGAGCTACGCATGGAGCGCATCGGCGAGCACAGCGTCCTTTGACCTCACGTTCGACCTGGTGGCGACGCAGAACGAGCAGACCGGACCGCCTTCGTCGGGTTTGTATTTTGTCAGTGGCACCGCATCGGCGACGGCGACGACCTTTGAAATCGTGGACGTCGACGGCGTACCCGTAAGCTGCATTTTCACGGCCGAAGCGAGCGCCACAATCAGCGAAGGAGAATTTCCCGGTGGTTTGAACCTTCCATTTTCCAGCTTTGCATTGAGCGTGACCGGAAACAAGCCGGAATGCGGCAACCGTGCCTGTGCAGCGGGAAGCGGAGATTTGCAGTTGAGCTTCCGCTGACGACAGCCGTTATTCCCAAACCACAAACGCCGAGTGCTGCGCATCGAGCAGCGACCGGTAATGCTTCTCCAGCACGTCCCGCTTGATCTTCAGCGTTGGTGCGGATAATTCGTATAAAGGGCCATTATGTCAGGAGCGAGACCGTCGGAGCGAGCTGCAACCGGTCTGCTGACGGCGGAATGATCGATGCCTACAAGTGTCAACTTGTAGCCAGAATTGTGCCCGAAGCCCTTAAGCTATTGTTTCCAATGCCATAAAAAACTACTACCCATGCACACGAAAAGCACGCTGATGCGTTTCTCACTGCTCATAAGTGTTTGTTTATCTTAATTTTCCTGTCCGGGCACGTTCGCCGAAATCCGGGGGTGTCTGACGAGGTTTGTAGCCAGAATTGTAACCAGAAGCGCGCTTCGCATTTCAGAAACTTCCGGCTCCAATGTCCATTGCCTTGTGCGGAATGCCGATGATATCGACATACTCATCGCTCACGACATAGAAGATGACGTGGCGGATAGTTCGTAT